>CBDUZM010000581.1:0-2271 GCA_965371685.1 uncultured Spirochaetaceae bacterium
CTGATAGCGGTTTCACCCGCACATTTTTTTTATTAATTCAATATTTATTGGGTTGCGGGTGAAACCTGCGATAGGCTCTCTCGCCGGCTTCCTCTAGAAGCTTCTTCCCACGAGGTACTCCAGCTCTATGAGGGTGACCTCCAGCCGATATGACGCCAGGAGACAGCTCAAACGGGAGGAGGCGAGCAGGAGCCGGGCTTCCTTTTCTTCGCCGCGGGTAATCATCTCGTTTTCGTAGGAAACCGCTGCGTTCTTGAACTTCTCCTCTGCAAGCTCAAGGGCCGCTTCCTTCTCCAGGAGCAGGAAGTAGGCCCCTCTATGCTTCTGAATCCCCTGCCGTACCTGCAGCACCAGGGATTTCTCGAACATGCGAAGTGCTATACGGGCAATTTCCACATTTTTTTCCGCCCCGCGAATACCCCAATGGGAGCGCAGCGAATCAAAGAGTGGAAGCCTTGCGCCCAGGGTAAAGCGTAGATTTTCTTTCCAGCTTCCGGTCCAATCCTCTTCAGACCATGGAATGTGCTGTCCCTCGATATCCCACTGCACGATAAGAGAAATATCGGGCTTGAGCATGCCCTCTCCCTTTTGAACCGCCAGATCTGTTTCAGCCATTTTCGCTTTTGCCAGCAGAATTTCCCTCTCAATGGAAAGGTCCAGAGCTTCTTCTTTTAATTTTTCATAATCATAAGCCGGCGGCTCTTTTCTGAAAGAAGAGACCAACTCGATCTCCCCCGCTTTAAGCCCGGTGTAGAAACTCAAGGTCTCGAGACCGGAGGCAATACTCTCCTCCGCTTCTATGTATCTTGACCGGGCCGCTGCGAGCCTTGCCTTCACTTCGAGAACTGCCTGGTAACTCACCAGGCCTTCTTCATAGGAAGAGAAACTGTCCTGCAGTATCTCTTCAGTCAATGCAAGAGACTCTCCCAATAATCGATGAGACAACCCGGCCAGCACAGCGCCGAAGTAAGTGACGGCTACGTCGCGGCGAACTTTCCTCCTTGTTCTCGACAATTCCCACCGGGCAAGATCCCTGCTGATCGCCGCCAGTTCGATACTGTTCTTTATTTTAAGCCACGTAAAAATCGGCTGATTCAAGATAAAGCTTATAGAGAAGTAAGTCTTTTCGGCATCTTCCACAAAGATCATGTCTTCAGAGGGAAGTAAAGGAAGGGCGGACAGGGCGCCTGCTTCCACCTTTATACCTTCAGGCGGATCGGTCATCCACGAGGCGGACGTCTCCACGCTCAGGCCAGGTAGAGCGCCGGTTTTTGCCTCTTTATAGGCGTACTCCGCCTTCTGCAGCTCCCCCCGCTTTATCAGGACAGTTTCGCCATTCTCGACAGCCATCTCCACTGCCTGCTCTATGGTTAGATCGGCGCCAGCAGCTATTGCGCAGATACCGGCAAAGATAAAGACAGTCCACGAAGCTCTCACAAATTTACCCTCTTCCTTCTGGATTCCACCAGCCAGAAGATTGTGGGAATCAGGACCAGGGTCACCAGGGTCGATGTGGTCAAGCCGCCGATTACGGCCCTGCCGATTGGCGCCCTGAGCTCTGCGCCTGTTCCCCAACCGAGGGAGGTGGGAAGAAGAGCGAAAATCGTCGTAAAGGTAGTCATGAGAATGGGTTTTAGCCTTGTCTTTCCCGCTGTAATAATAGCCTCCCGCAGGGGTGTTCCCCGCCGAAGCAACAGGTTCACATAGTCGATGAGCACTATTGCATTGTTGACAACGATACCTACCAGCATGATTCCGCCGATAAACGCGACGAGGCTGAACGTAGTATCGGTCACAAGGAGGGCTGCCACCAGGCCCACTATGGCAAAGGGAATGGAGAACATGACGATCAGGGGATGAATGAAGGACTCGAACTGAGAGGCCATCACCATGTAAACGAGTGCCACCGCGAGAATCAGTGCAAAGGAGAGGCTTCCAAAAGATTCCTTCATCTGGCTTTCAGCGCCGGAGTACTCGATCCGTACACCGGGAGGAAGCGTTCCCATTTCTCCAATCCTGCGGCGAAGATCAGACATAACCCGGCTCAAAGCCCTGTCGCCGGTGAGAGAGGCGGTTATCCGAATGACCCTGCTCCTGTTCTTCCTCTCTATGGAAAGAGGCCCCTCGCCCATCACAATTTCAACCACGTTTTCCAGCAGAATCTTAGCTCCGGATGGATTTATAAAGAAAATGTTCTTCATACGATCCAAATTGTTTCTATCCTTATCGCTTAAGAGCACCACTACATCGTATTCCTCCTCTCCCTGCCGG
>CBDUZM010000582.1:0-2259 GCA_965371685.1 uncultured Spirochaetaceae bacterium
TTGACAAAATACTTCTGCAGGAACGGGTAGAGTATTCCTACCGGTATGATAGCCACGATGATTACCGCGTTCTTTAGGCTCTCCGGAGCGGTTTGGCTGGCATCGAGCCTGGGCATCGATGTCTCTGATTCAAGTACCATATCCCTGAGTATGACCTGGAAATTCCAGAGCTTGCTGTTGTTGATATAGATGATATAGCTGAAGAAGTCGTTCCAATACATGACTGCATAAAAAAGACCGATGGCGGCCAGTCCCGGCTTTGCGAGAGGAAGGATGATTCGCAGGAAAATTTGCAGCTCCCCCGCACCTTCGGCTTCGGCAGCTTCGGCGAAGTCTCGCGGGATGGTACGGAAGAAATTCATCAAGAGTATGAAGTAGAAAACATTCACGCAAGGGCCCAGCAGCACCGGAAGGAGAGTGTCTAATATGCCTAGCGACCTGATCATCATGTAGGTGGGTATGAGACCGGCTCGAAAGAGCATGGTTATCAGAATCAGGTATACGAATAACTTCCGGCCCGGCAGCCCCTTCTGGATCAAGCCGTACGCCAGCATCGTGGTAAGTGAAAGTGCCAGCAGAGTTCCGGTGGTAGTAACGAAAAGAGAAATCAGAAAGGGGCGGTAAAGCGACTTTTGGGAAAGAATCAGCTTGTATGCCGTAATGGTCCAGACCTCCGGGATCAGGCGAAGGATTCCAACCGATGCATTTTCGTCGAGAGAATCGGCGATCACTATGAGCATTGGAATGAGGATCAACAGGGCTGTTATCAGCAGGAAAACGGTATTGCCGACTACGAAAAGCGTCCGTGCGCGGTAATCCTTCTGTAAGCTGAATCTTTCGGCTATCATTGCATTCCTCCGTCTCGCCTCCTATAGCACCGATTCTCCTCGTATCTTCTTGCTCAGCCAGTTAACACCGAGTACGAGCACAAGGGATATCACCGATCGAAACAGTCCAACCGCCGTGGCGAAGTCGAAATCACCGCCCAGGATACCCTTCCTGTATACCAGAGTACCCAGGACGTCACTCACTTCGTACACCAGCGGATTGTACAGCACAAATACGGACTGGAAGAGGTTGAAGAACTGGGCTAAATGGAGCATGGCTACGATAATGATGACGGGGGCCATACTCGGTAGGGTAATATACCGCGTCTGCTGCAGCCGTCCCGCTCCATCGATCCATGCGGAGTCGTAGAGCTGCGGATCTACGCTCGAGAGAGCTGCGAGGAACACCACCGTTCCCCAGCCGCTTTCCTTCCACAAGGCACACAGGAAGTAAACGAGGCGCCACCAGGCATTGGACGTGAGAAAGCGAACCGGCTTTCCTCCCAGGATTTTAATAGCGTTGTTGACGATCCCCGTTCTCGGGGACAGCAGCATAGTGAAAATGGATGCCACGACGACCCATGAGAGGAAGTGGGGTAGATATACGATTGTCTGTACGGAGCGCTTAAGGCCCGTATGCCTCACTTCGTTGAGGAGCAGCGAAAGTACGATTGCGGCTGATATGCCCAGCAGTGACTGGCCGGCGCTTATGATGATAGTGTTCCGGAAGGCTCGTCCGAAGAAGACGTTATTGAAAAGCTCGCGGAAGTTCTGGAGACCTATGAACTCCTTAATCCCGAAGTAGCCGAAGTCATAGAACGCAATACGGATTCCGTACATCGGCCAGTTACGGAAGATGACGAAGTACGTTATGCCAGGCAGGATAAAGAGGTAGAAGGGCCAATACCGATTGAGCCGCCTGCGTAGACCGGCGCCGGACGCTCTTTGGCGAGTGAGGGTAACCGTTTCTGAACCTTCTCCACGTTCAAGGTCTGGTACCGCCCTATTCGGGCCCATCTCATCCCTTCCTTTTCCGATTAAGTTTCGGATGATCGTAAGAATGCTACCAAACCCATTATCGCGGCGCAAGGACCATTTATTACGAATACACACCTTTTTTTAATTCAGAGCAGGACAATTCTTTAGCTCCCACACATCCTATTAACTCGATGTTTGAAGTGTCCCGCTGTTGCTGCAGTCAGTCGTGCAACTTCAGCTTCTCAATACGAATAAAGAATTCTGTTCCACGTTTTTCCGCCGTCCTCGGTACGGAGGAGCACTCCTTCATCACCCCCGGCAAGGGCTACACTGTCATTGAAGACGGCCACAGCTCGCAAAGCAGTGCTGACGCTCGTTTCGATTCTGCTCCAAGAATCTCCGTCGTCCTCGGATACCAGAAGGACCCCGTTCTCCCCGCACGCAAATCCGACAG
>CBDUZM010000583.1:0-2250 GCA_965371685.1 uncultured Spirochaetaceae bacterium
AGTTTTGCTGATCCTTGAGATAGATTAAAGCCTGTGCTCCCAATTCATCAGGGCATTCCTGTGACCATATCCAAACATGAGTATCGAGCAGTATTTTCACCCTTCTATCTCCCAATCCGTTGAAAAGTCGGCATGCACGATGTCACCTTTAATTCGTATCTTCCCGGCCAGCTTTCCCAATTTACGTGAAGGCCTTTCATCGCCGATTGGCTCTAAACGCGCGACCGGGCAGCCGCGACGGGTAATAATAACGGAATCACGCGTTCGATTCATCTCGTTGATGATGGCAATGCATTTTGCCTTGAACTCGGAGATCAGTATCTCTTTCATACAATAATTATAACCAGGTCAGGTTACCTGGTCAAGTTTTTTATCTGTAACTATATTATTTGCTCTAAAGCAAATATATCAGCGGTTTTATTTGCTTACAGGCGAAATATTCTTTAAATCGGACAAACCGAGCTCACTCAATCCGGTTCATGGCCGGCGTTTATTCTCAAGACATCCAGATTACGCATAGTGGCGAAAGGCACGAACCCATGAATTTCGCATAGAGCATAAAACTCATCGACGTCGGCTATATTAGATTCCGTCAGATATTCGATGGCCAGCACTCTCTTACCGGCGCCGACGAAAGAATCCAGATTTTGGATCGTATTGACCTGGGGATTGTACGGATTGTCTTCATCCGCGTTCCCATAGTAGAAGGTGCTTTCAGCGCCGATCGCATCTATCATATTCAAGAATTCCGCTGCTTTGCCCGGCGAAGCATCGTGGATAATACCGCTGGCATTCTGGGGGCAGATAATGAAGGCGCTCCGCCTGCTCCGGCAGTAACCGGCAATTGAGGTTATGAAGCCGACCATACGATCCGCCGCCTCCTTAACCGACAGCGTCTCGTCCTCTCCCATCGAGGCGGCTTCGTTTGACCAGTACCAGTATGCGTCCACAATATCCAGATAGATGCCGTCGAATCCCTGCCCTATGATCCTATCCAGGTACGAAAAAACTATATCCTGCCATCCGCTCTTCCAGTACTTTACCTTGAAGTTGCCCGGCCAATCTTGATTCACACGACCGAGCCAATCGGGAGCGTCAGGGTCAGGGGAAAGCTCATCCGCCCAGGAGGAATCCCAGTAGAACCTGTATTCCTCCGCTTCGCCTATGGAAAGATAGGCGAGAACAATTTTCCCCCCCACGCTGTTTTTCAGGATTTTAACCTGGCGGGAGGACCACCGATACGGGTCTGTACCGTCTACCGAATAATCAATAACGACCAGATCGTACCGGGTGGCGCCTATCGCCGGCAGATCTACATCTTGAAGCTGAAAGAGAAAATCATCCACCGCGGAAAGGTCCGCCTGTCCGGAGGGTGCGGTGGCACAGGAGAATAGAACAGTTGATAGGAAAAAAAGCGCAAGAATGGCTGCTCTTTCTGCGCAGAGCATTTTTTTGGCGGGTGACTTCACGGTTATCAAATTATCACGTTAAAAGAAAAAAAACAATTTCTCCCGCGCCGCTTCCAGGTCAAACTCGAAATCGGTCATTCGTACATCTTCATAAGAACGGGATACAAGAAAGGGATTGTGGGTGAGCTCTTCGGCATCGACCCATCCCATTTTATGGTAGGCCAGCCAGATTCCCTGGCCGATTATCATCTCGTACATGATTTCCAGTTTGTCTCCCATATTGCAGAGGTGCAGCCAGCACATGTAGGGGCGGTTTTCATAAATCGTGCACAGCTTGCCGTTTAAAAAGACGCAGGCGCCGTCTTCCTTTCTGTCAAGAATTATGGGCTCCGACTGATTGTATTCGTACAGCAGTGTCGCTTCCAGCTCGGAGAAATTGTGCTGGAGCTTTAGATCTTCAACGGCTTTTTTGCGCTGCGCCGGATCGGGAAGATCGGGAAGTCTCAAAACATTCCTGACCAGATCGTCCTTTCCGTATCCCGTAGCTTTGCTCAACGCATCGAAATCATAACCCATCACCGGAATGGGCTGGTTACAGCACTCACCGCAGTTGTAGCAATACCTGGTCTTCAAGTCTTGCGACAGGCGGAATTTCTCGAGGGAACGGGCCAGGTCGACGAGAGTGTCGTTTGAAGAGTAGCTCATCAGCTCGATTTTTTTATCTATTACAGAAAACTCTACCATGATCCATTATACCTTATTATTCTATTATAAGCGCTCCCGCAGACATGTGTATCGCCTTTCGACTTTGTTGTTCTTCAAGGCAATAGCGAGAGCCTTC
>CBDUZM010000584.1:0-2249 GCA_965371685.1 uncultured Spirochaetaceae bacterium
ATTGTCTTTGTGTACAATAAAGTTCTATAATTTATTTGTGGGACAGCCTCTTTAAAGAAAAAACGAAGACCTCCATTTGATGTAATATATGGCAATGTTATTCCGTCACTGAAACTGGCGCAAGCGGATTTATGTGATCCTCTGAATGAAGAACAATTTCCTGTTTTAAAAATACTGAGTCGAAGAGCAAAGCCTGAAGCAGAAGGGATCACCGGATGGCCCATAGTCAATATATATGTTGTTCGCTATGCAATGATGTACAGGGAGGCAGCATTTCCAGAAGGTGAACCTGCCAGCTGGAATATAATGCAAGACCCTCGCCTGAAAGGAAGGGTTTCAATCTATCCCGGTGGCAAGGGTTTCTATCCCATTGCACAGGTTATGGGTGGAGGATTTCTGGAAGATATTCCTCATAATATGACACCATGCTGGAATTTTATCAAGTCACTTAGACCGCAGATTGGGCGAATGGGATACAACAAGGAAATGACTGTTTATATCAGCAGAGGTGAAATAGATGTCTACTTTACTGCCCTTACCAATATTCGCCAATGGAAAAACGATGGACTTGGGGTATCATGGGCAATTCCAAAAGAAGGGACTGCCGATTGTGAGGATTCCCTTTTCGTTCCTCGGTATCTGCCGGAAAGTGTCGCATACTGGGCAAAACAGTATGTTGCTCACGCCGTGACAGAAAAAGTTCAGAAAGATTTTTGCAACAGGATTGGCGTGAGTCCAGTGTACCCGGGGATTGAGCCGCCTGATGATCTTATTAATGATCCTGCATATCCAAAAACAGCGGATGACCTTGATCACGTATTGTATATTCCAGACTCGATTACTGTCAAATACGAAGCATACTGGATGAAAAAATTTAATGAGATTCTTTTGAAGAAAGGAGGAGATAGATAATGGATAGAAATCAATTCCCTATTTTATAGAATTACCTTCTCATTTCGTAGCATAACAATCTCATCGCTGTTGTATCCGAGAGATTTCAGGATCTCATCCGTGTGTTCACCCAGTCTCGGCGCAAGTTTATATTTCACGCCGGGTATTCCCTCGAAGCTGAATGGCGGGGCAATAAAATAGACTTCCCTTCTCGAAGGGTTATCTTCATAGGGAACGGCGATTATTTTTCCGTTTTTCCGGACATAATCATTGTCAAGGGCTTCCTTGACGTTTAACACGGGGGCGCACGGTACCATCTCCTGAAGCTTCTCACACCAGTAGGATGTGGGGTGTTGCGAGAAGATTCCATCCAGTATTTCAGTCAGTGTGTCGCGGTTTTTCATCCGGTCGTCATTGATTTTAAAACGCGCATCGTCGAGCAATTCCTGATGCTCCAGCTCCTTGCACAATAATTCCCAGAATTTTTGCGTTAGACAGGCAACATATATCCAACCGTTAGCTGTTTTATATATCTGGCTAGGAGCTTGAGAGGCATGAGCGGATCTTGGCTGCTTGCCTTTTAGAATACCATCGTTAAGATACCACATGGCTTGATAGGTTAAGCAGTTGAGTGCAATATCAAACAGGTTAGTGTCTACATCACATCCTTCTTGCGTTCTTTCGACCTTTAATAGCGCCGCAACGGTGCAGAGAGCACCATAAACGCTGCCAAGCAAATCAACAACCGACACACCGACCTTTGTCGGGATGCTTCCCGGGTCGCCGGTTATGGACATCCAGCCTGTTTCCGCCTGCATCAAGAAGTCATATCCCGGCCAACTGGCTCTCTCATTGTCTCTCCCGTAGCCGGACAGGTGCGTACATACTAATCGAGGATTGTATTTCTTGAGTTGTTTGTAGGTAACAGCCAGCTTCTCCGGAAGGCTTCCGCGGAAGTTATCTATCACAGCGTCCGATATCTTGACAAGCTTGTGAAATACATCATGTCCTTTCTCGGTGCGAATATCCAGCGCCATGCTTAACTTGTTATGCATGCAAAATTCATTGCCCTCGTTGTCGCTGCGCTCAGGGTCGAGGTAGACCGGTCCCATGGTTCTGAGCGGATTGCCACTTTGACGGGGATCCTCGACGTTGATGACCTCGGCGCCGAGAAAGGCTAAAAGCTCAGCATGGTATGCTCCTGAACCCCAGGTCTCGAAAGACAGCACCTTTTTTCCCTTTAATGGCAACATTGTGTACACCTCCTTATTTATAAAATTATAGACTATTAAATATTAAAAATGCTGGAAAGGGTCAATACATCGTTCACCATTTCATTTGACAAATAAAGGGTCAAT
>CBDUZM010000585.1:0-2232 GCA_965371685.1 uncultured Spirochaetaceae bacterium
GGCACTCTGGGTGATTTTGGTTCCTTTAGTTTTCAAGCCTCTAAATTGATGAATTCAGGAGAAGGCGGGGCGCTTCTCATGCAGGATGAGAAATTCTATTGGAAGCTTCTGAGTCTGAAATCCTGTGGTCGGCAGTACAGGGAAGGATTTAAAGTGCACAGCGGAAATTACAGGATAACGAGTTTTCAGGCTGCAATTTTACGGGGACAGCTTTCCGCCTTACGTAAAAATGCTCCTAGAATTGACAAAATTAGTCGTACTTTGGACAGTGCTGTTGCTAATGCGCCTGGTGTTAAAACTCTTCGCCGCAACCCGCACGTAACACGCCAGTGCGGCTATGGATTTGTGTTTCTTTATGATAAGGATGCTTTTGACGGTTTGAGCGCCGATATATTCAGAAGAGCGCTTTCTGCCGAACTGGGCATAGGGTTTGGTAGTACGTATGCTCCTCTTAATAATAGCGATGTCTATTTTCCGCATACAAAGAAAAGACATCACTTGAGTAAGAGCTATCTTGAGTCCATTACACCTTCACGGTGGTCTCTTCCTGTTTGCGAAAGTATTTACAGGGATAAAGCAGTTTTGAGCGGCTGGAAAATCTATGCCTGTAATCCCTCACAGTCAAAGCTCTTGACCGATGCTATTACAAAGATTTATGAAAACCGGAAGGAACTTCTTAAAGATATATGAAAGCCGGATTCGCGCAGACAGATATCACCCCTCCTGTTGGCGTAGAACTTTGCGGCTTTGGACCCTTTCTGCGCCGGAGGTCAAATGGCGTCTATGAGCAGCTTTATGCCAGGGCGATTGCTGTTGAAGCAGGTGGTAATGAGGCTATAATCGTTTCCTGTGACCTTATCGGTTTGATAAGACAATTAACAGACGAAGCCAGAAACTATACATCCGATCTAACCGGTGTTCCTGTCGAAGCAATTATGGTTTGCTGTACGCACACTCACTCCGGCCCGGCAACCGTCGATTTGATTGGCTGGGGCGAGCCGGATCTGCGATACCTGGCAACACTGCCGGGAAAAATCGCTAAAGCGGCAAACATGGCCCACAGGAATCTAACCGAAGCCGGGATATCAATAGCAGAAATTAAGGTTGATGGATTCTGTTACAATCGGGATTACGGTGGAAAGCCCGGCGGAGAAAAGGCAGGAGAACCGCTGGACAGGAAGGTAACGGTTTTCAAATTTAGCTCCGGGGAAAAACTGCTTGGACTGGCCAGTTACTTCTCTGTACATCCTGTAGTATGCTGCGAAGAGACGTTCAAGATACACGGGGATTTTGTCGGTGTGGCATCGAATATTATTGCACGGGAGCATGAAGAAGTTCCGGTGTTGTTTCTTCAAGGCGCATGCGGGGATATAAACTCGATTTATTGTCATAAACCGGAGGATGTTTCACTTAAAAACTTAGAGAAACTGGCGTCGCGCTATGCACAAATCCTTCGCCAGGGTATAAAAGAGGCAAAGCCTCTCCGAGTCGATTCAATCGGAAAAGGCCGCCGTTTTATCGCATTCAAGCAGCAGCTTCCGGATAGAGACGAACTTCTCAAGAAAATTGCCGAAGCGAAGCAGACTTTACGCAGGGACTATTTAAGTGAGCAAAAGGAGCAAAAAGCAACCTTTCAGATACATGCTTACAATGCAGTGCTTCAGAAACTGGATAGGGAGGGTCCGCCTGAGATGACTATCGAGCTGCAAGCTATAAGGATAGGTGAATTGGTCTTTATCGGGCATCCCTTCGAGCTTTTTAATGCTATCAAGAAAAAGGTAGAGCATAATATACATCCGGGCAAGGTTTTTGTTGTAGGATACGCCAATGATTATAGAGGATACGTACCCACAGAAGACCGTTATGAACTGGATGGTAAAGACGGAAGGGAATACTGCTATGCCGCTTATTCTGTTCCGGTTATTCGGGGGGACTACTGTTTCGATCCCGGGATTGGCGAAACACTCGCAGAGTCAATGACAGAGTTGTACTACGAAGTGATCTCGAAATAAGGCAGGAAATTGGCGATGAAGGTCGGAGATGTAAGTCAAAGAGAGAAGGTTAAAGGTGAGTAAGACCGTGCGTAAGGTGGGGAATGCTAAGAGCGATGGAGACTACATCCTGTATGGATTCAGCGCTGGACGAACTCAGGACGGCGTGGCCTTGAGATTGGGGAATGTCCTTGCGGCGGTTCGTCTCCCTTTGATGCCTGTTCAGGAGAATCGCCTGACC
>CBDUZM010000586.1:0-2224 GCA_965371685.1 uncultured Spirochaetaceae bacterium
TTTCGTAAAACCAGTAGGGGAATCTCATCCTGCCGTCTTTAACATACTCGGTCCCCCCGGGAGTATCTCGACCATAAACATAAAGCATCCACCAAAATACAAAAGTATAACCTAGATCGACATGCACCAACATAGTCGCATATTCATCATCACCTACCTGTTTCGCCAATTCAAAGGCTACTAAATTAACATAGCTTACCTGGATTCTCACAATATCCTCATATTCTTTAAATATCTGCTTCCGTAACTTTTCTCTCAGCGGCTTGCCTGCATTATAAAGATTTTCTCGCCCTTCTATAGGAGTTATGAAATATTTGGGATAAAATCCTTTTTGCATAACTATTTCGTACAAGTCCTTAAAATAAGTGATATTGTCATTGATAAAGTCAGTCATAATGCCTAAATATGCTACAGCCTTTTCTCTATATTCCGTAGATATTTCTTCTATTTGAGTGATTTCCAGATAGTTTTCCGCAACTTCGAACCCGTATTCTTCCTTTTGTTCGCCTGATTTAATATTGAAGCTCGTTCTGGGTGTTCCGGAATAGAACATCTCGTCATATTCGTAAAACACTCTCATCTTTTCTTGCATATCCTGTGAATGCATACAGCTTAAACACAGCAACAGCATTACTGCCAATAAGCCCACATAACACAGCCTTTTTACTCTTCCAGTTGTTCGTGCCATCTTCTTTTTCCCCTTGTTCGCCTGCTCACAATTTCCCCGTTTGAGTACTCTATGAGCTCATCCGCAAATAAATACTGTAAGATATATCCTTCTGGATCGTATACAAACTCCCCATCCTCCATCCTGACTCTGACATATTCGCCTTCCTTGTACTCAAAACCGGATATCAGCGAGCTTGCAGTGCCGGTCGTGTAGCCGGTAGAAACCGCTTGAAACAGCTCCGACACTGCCTGAACAATGTTAATGAAAGGTAGCTCAACATATCCGGCTGTACTGCATCCTGAAAAGTGAGTCCGTTTTATCCCTATACCCTGTTCTTTAAGAATTTCAAAATCTGAGATATCCACATAGTTTATTGGTCGCCCGCGTAATGCCTTTGGAGGATCGAAATTCATAATGAGTTGTGTTGGGACTGAATGGGAAGTCACATTCAGCAGGTCTATTCGATTCCCTGTACCGAGGGCAAACTCCATTACTGCTTCACGGAACTCTTTTTGGGAGCTTACCTTCACCAGCCGCGCATTCGGATTCACCTGTATTATTTTTTCGTTTACAAATATAAAGTCGCCCGCTTTAAACGCCTCCCCTAAAGCTTCGACCCATCCCGGAATACCAAAATTATCTTCCGTGTAGATATATAGATTATGACAGTGTTTCTCTGCTCTCCTGCTATCTGTTTCGCTTACACACAACCCCCCAGCGGATCTATAAGATTGACCGGGTTATTGTCTACATAAGCATACCAGTTCCGGCTGTCTCTGATGGGGTTTTCTGTTATCCATTATTTGCGGGTTGGGCTGTAGTGTCTTAAACTGTTGCTATAAATGCCCGATTAAACTGATTCATTACTACACAAACAATTAACTCACATCTCGTTAAAACCGCACATTTCCTCTAAAGGCCTGAAAAATCTATGTCAAAGAACTATAAAGCACACCTTACATGAGCAAATATTTGCCGAATATGAGGGTCCGTCCATTATGGCCCCGAACGAAACTTGCGTATGAATGCGGGTAAAGCTGGCTCAATATTTCGGATTGCCATCCTTATCGAAAAGCTCATCGTATTTATCCAGCTTATAGACATCAACTGATAATTCGCCGTAGTAATTGTTCTCCTCGTCCACAATCTGCTTGATGATCCTGATCTTCAAATTGCTTTCGTAAAACCAGTAGGGGAATCTCATCCTGCCGTCTTTAACATACTCGGTCCCACCGGGAGTATCTCGTGCATGGAGGTAGTGCATCCACCAAAATGCATTAGTATTACGTTCTAATTCATCTTTTTTGTGTTCGGCACGCAGCAGCATAGACGCATATTCATCATCACCGATTTGTTTCGCCAATTCAAAGGCTACACCATCAGTGTAGCTTACCTGGATTCTTACTATATCCTCAAATTTATTAAATACCTGCTTCCGCAGCCTTTCCCTCAGCGGCTTGCATGCCTCATAGACATACTCGTATCCTTCTATCGGATCTAACAAATAATTTGGATAGAAGTGGAAAAAACCATTTTCCATCGTAGTCTTTTCGT
>CBDUZM010000587.1:0-2223 GCA_965371685.1 uncultured Spirochaetaceae bacterium
GATCCCGGAATGGTGAGAAAAGCTGTGGAACGCTTCGGCTCTGAAAGCATTATCGTGGCCATCGATGCGGATGAGAATCCCCGCCTTCCTTCTCAAAGAGAAGTCTATATCGACGGAGGCAGAACGGCAACGGGAAAGGATGCGGTGGAATTCGCCATGGAGATGACGGACATCGGTGTCGGCCAAATTCTCCCTACCAGTAAAACTACAGACGGAACCCGTGCCGGGTATGACCTGATCCTTACCCGTGCTATTGCGGATGCCACGAAGCTGCCCGTTATCGCAAGCGGCGGTGCGGGAACGCTTGAGCATTTCTACGAAGCGGTAAAGGAAGGGCACGCCTCGGCGCTTCTCGGTGCTTCGGTATTTCATTTTGGAACATTTACCATTAAGCAGGTAAAGGAATACCTGACCGAGCGGGGTGTTCCCGTCATACTTTGATAAAGGTGAACGGCGTACACATCATATCCATACGCTAGAAGGTGCAATCCACAGTCGCAGGTACATATATAGTTGATTCGTCAATAAAACTTATTAAACCATTTACAAAAATTATCATTAATGTATATTATTGTATATGAAATTCGACGAATTGCTTAAACGAGTCCGTGAAGTGCCTTTTTTCGATATCACGACTGTTGCTCAAATCTCCGGTGAGTCTAAGGAGAGTATAAGAGTCCAGCTTCATCGCTGGGTCAAGAAAGGAAAATTAATCTCACTTCGCCGTGGATTATACTCTTTGACAGAGACATACCGCAGGCAGCCCCTGTCTCCCCTGCGTGTTGCCAACGAACTCTACAAGCCTTCTTATCTAAGCGGTTTATGGGTTCTGAGTTTCCTCGGCTTGATTCCGGAGATGGTTGTGGGTTATACATGCATTTCCACAAGGGTAACCCGGTCGTTTACAAATGTGTACGGTAATTTTCTCTATTCTCACATCAAGCCGGATTGTTTTTTTGGATTTTCACTGCATGACCTTCAGGATGAAAGAATTTGGCTTTCCGAGCCGGAAAAAGCTCTGCTGGACCACTGGCACTTACATTCCGGTGAGTGGTCTGTCAACCGGATGCAGGTTTTACGTTTTCAGCAGGTTGCCCTTGTGGACTGTAAGAAATTGTCTAACTATGCCGAGCGTTTTTCCTCTCCGCGGCTTTTCAGAGCAGTGGATAACTGGATTTCTTTTATTGAAAAACAGGAGCAGGAGTAATGAAGGAAGAAGCGTTGCAGTTGGCAAGAGAGACTCAGGATCCGGCTAAAAGGCTAAATGTTTTGCGGGAGTATATCCAGGAGTTCGTGCTTCGCTCTATGCACGAAAGTGAGGTGTTTTACTGTCTCTCCCTTGTAGGCGGCACAGCGCTTCGCCTGCTGCACGGCCTGCCGCGCTTTTCGGAGGATCTCGACTTCTCCCTGGAAAATGCCACTGGTTATCGACTGCCACAATGGACAGCCAAGGTCGAGCGTGATCTTACCTTTGCCGGTTTTAAGGTTACAACATCCTGCAATGAGCGGAAGACCGTTCACACTGTATGGATTAGAATTTCAGAGATTCTACGTGATCTCGAGCTGTCGCCAATACCGGGGCAGAAGCTGTCAATCAAGCTTGAGATTGACAGTAATCCACCTGCAGGAGCACGGCTCGAAACGCGGATAATTCAACGACATTTAATATTTACCGTGCGTCACCACGATCTGCCATCTCTTATGGCCGGCAAGGTGCATGCATTGTGGACGCGCCCGTATTTGAAGGGGCGGGATTGGTACGACTTGGTATGGTACCTTACCAAAAGACCTATAGTAAAACCGAACATAACGCTACTGGAAAATGCGCTCGAGCAAACTTCACCGGAGCTAGCCCGGCAGGCAGGACAATGGCGGCGTGGACTGTCGGACCGGGCAAAGAAGCTGGACAGCGAACGTTTGAAGCGTGACGTTGCGCTCTTCCTTGAACGTCCGCAGGAAGCGGCCTTGCTTTCGGCTGAAAACATGGCGAGGCTGCTCGATGCTGACAGACAACAGGACAGGTAATTGATCTGTTCTTCTCCTGCAGCAAAGAGCTCAGGAATTTGAGGACCTAATTCAAACCTACCTATATTGAAAAAATTTAATGAACCTTTTCCTATAAGAGCTGTCCTATCGCAGGTTATATAAACTAACCCAATAAATATTGGATTAATAAAAAGAAAATGTGCGGGTGAAACCGCTAGCAGTGAATAAACCTTTCTT
>CBDUZM010000588.1:0-2215 GCA_965371685.1 uncultured Spirochaetaceae bacterium
AGATCGTTTACCATGGTCGGCCTTCCCGTTGCACGCGCCGTCGGCTGGTCGGTCCTGGGCATTTTTATAGGTATGACTGATGGAATCCGGGTTCGCTCACTAAAGAAAATTCTTATAGGTTCCCTGGGCGGATTCATAGGGGGACTGCTGGGAGGTTTCCTTTTAGAATATTCCGGCGTCTTCTTTCCCTCATTCAGTTACGCCCGCCTTGGGGGCTGTATCCTTCTGGGCCTGCTGATCGGTCTCTTTTACGGAATTATAGAGAGACAGCTTTCCTGCGGTGTGCTCCGCATCCTCAACGGACCCTACAAAGGAAAAGAGTATCTCGTCAGCCAAAACAGGATGACTGTCGGAGCATCCTCAAGAAGCGATATTAATCTTTCCGGATATAAAAAAGTCGGGGAGATACATGCGGTGTTTACAGTGAAGAGGAAGGATGTCCGGCTGAGAGAAAAAGATACGGCGTTCCCCGTGATCGTGAATGAGGAAAGGGTGAAGGACCGCGTACTCAAATTCGAAGATGTAATTAAAATGGGCTCTGCCAGGCTCTACTACCGGGCTGAATAAGGAGTTGCATATGCATATCAGAAAAATCCTTTGTCTGGCTCTTTCGATAATCGTCACAGGCTCGTTATTCGCTGTCGATACGGTTACGGTTTCCCAGATAGACACCTCTGATCTGCTTTTAAAACAGGAAGTCGGCCTGTATCTCAGTGTTACCGATGCGAGGGGATTTTCTGTAGATGGCTTGACCGAAGAAATGTTCCGGGTGTTTGAATCCTCTGACGGGGTATCTTTCCGCGAACGCCCCAAAACGGGCCGCTTTCGCGCAGGCGCCAATCAGATAGAAGGAATTCACTTCCTTCTCCTGGTAGATAATTCCGGCAGCATGTACGACACTATCGAGGGCAAGAAATCCCAATCAGAGAGTGAAATGAGAATCACCCATGCTAAAGGCGCTATCCGCACCTTTGTCAACAGCATAGACAGCCCGAAAGACAGAATGGCGCTTGTTTCATTCAACACCAGGTATGTTCTCCATTCACAGCCCAGTGCTGACAAAATGCAGATCGCCTCTCTTCTGGATGAAATAGAGCGGCCAGGGCCGGAAGACGCTTACACTGAACTATACGCCAGTCTGACTTTAGCGGCCGAGCAGATGAGTCTGATACGGGGAAGGAAGGCGTTGATCGTGCTGTCCGACGGTGAAAACTACCCTTTTTTCGCGCACACCGGAAAAGAACACGTTCGTTTCAAGGAGAGGATCTACGAATACACCGACCCTATCGAAACCTGCCAGAAGGAGGGCATCTCTATATTCGCAATCAACTTCGGCAGGGAGAAGGATAAGAATCTTCAGATTATCGCCGGGGAAACCGGCGGTGCGGTTTTCGACGCCCGTAATCAAAATGAACTGAGCCAGGTATATCAGCGGATCAGGGACAGGATCCTCAGGGAGTATCTGCTAAGCTACAGGGCAAGCATGGACCCTGCGGACAAGCGTTATGTGAAGGTTGAACTATTAAAAGACGGCAGTGCAGAATCGGCGGCAAGGGTATACTATTCCAGCACCGTTTTTGGTTTACCCCTGGATTCTCTCCACTGGCTGCTCATAGTACCGTTCTTGGCCGCTTTGCTCCTCTGGTGGCTCCTCTCCCGGATAAAACCGCCTAAAAAGCGGGACAAACCGAGTCTTGAGCTTCTTGCCTCGGACCAGGGTAAAGTCTCGACCAAGCTCTTCAGTATCGAAGGGAAAAATACCGTAATCGGCGGAAGCGAGCGTGCGGATCTTACCATCGCCGGAGCGCCCGCCGTCAAAGAAAAACACGCCACAGTCATGTTCGACAATAAGACCGGGTCTTATACACTGGTCAGCGACGGCTCTGTCACAGTGAATAATAAAACCGTTTCCAGGAAAAAACTGGAAGCGGGCGATGTGATCAACGTGGGCGGTACGACTCTTGTCTTCGACGACGACGTGTTGAAAAAGAAATAACCGCTTATAGTGCGGATGTCTTGATAAGAGAACGCACCCAGTCCCGCTTGTTCCACAGTGCGCACCCGCCCTCCTCCTCATGGAGATGCTCGTCACTATTCCTGATAGTTTCGAGGAATTCGGACTTCAGCGCTTCCTTCAGGGAGGCTGCTTTCAGGTTGGTATCCGAGTAAGGCGCGAATGGACAGGGTTCCACACGACCGTCGGCACTGATATGGA
>CBDUZM010000589.1:0-2213 GCA_965371685.1 uncultured Spirochaetaceae bacterium
TTGCAGGAATTTGAGTATACCGAATGTTGTACAACATGTACGTGTTGTACAACATTCGGGTATCCGAATTTTCTAAAATCCTTGTTTCTCTTCTCAATCTTTACTGAGCTAAACACAGATTGACAGGTGGTTTCTTTATCCATGTGGTACGGTAGATCATCATCCCCAACGGTAATGCGTGTTCCATGCTCAGTACGTATCTAAACAGGTCATTCTCTACATCATACATGGAGATGATGTAGAGATGACCGGGATCAAGAATCAGACTAAATCGCAGGCTTCGACAGGCATCCAGTGAGGATCTTTGCCATCCCACTTCACGTTGCAGCCGATAGGATTCGTCACGGGTGTCGTAATCGGCTTTCCCGCAAGCAGCTCTCCCAGAGCGTTGTCCAGGTCGTTTACGGTCATCGTGTCTGTCTCTCTCGGGTTATCGACTCCCCTGCCGGTATAAACGAGACGCCGTTCTGCATCAAAAATGTAAAAATGCGGTGTCCGAAGGGCGCCGTATGCCCGGGCGATGTCCTGGCTCTCATCATAGAGGTATTTCCAGGGAAAGCTGTATTCCTTCATCCTTTTTACCATATTCTCGAAGGAATCATCCTCGTAGGTGTTTTTGCTGTTGGAATTGATCCCGACAAAAGCCACTCCACGATCGCTGAATTTCTCTACCGTTTTCCGCGTAACCTCATCGGAACCTGTTACATACGGGCAGTGATTGCACGTGAAGAAAATCACAAGAGCCTGCGAATCCTCGAAGTCGGACAACTGATAGCGCTTTCCGTCTGTGGCCGGAAGGTCGAATTCTTTCGCTCTCTCACCGAGAGCAAGGGTAAATGCCATGTTTCTCTCCTCAACGCAAGAGTATCACAGTAATGTGATCAACAATTCCTAAGTAAAGTACTGAACGGTGCTATTTCCGTCAAGTGAATTCAGTTTTCACACTACCGCTCCTACCAGGATGGACTGCCTGCCCGCAAATTTCCACCACAGCCAATCACCATTTATCATCTTTTCAACCCTCAGTATCTCCTTCATCAGTTCTTCTTTCTTCTCAAGAACCACTCAGAGAAGCTCAAGATTTATTTTAATTGAGATCTCACTCGTATCCGAGATATAAAGCTCCTTAAGTCGCTCTTTTCCATTACTAATTGAAAAGGTAAAGCAAGTGTAAGATTTAGTTCGTGATAAGATAAAAAAAGATCTAATGATTGAACTCGGGCTTCGCATGCTTCCGTCGAGAGAGGAGTTAGAGAAAATCGATATATACGATAGAAGATTGAGCAGGCAATATTACAAATCCCTTGCAACCTTGAAAGCGCTTCAAAATGAAAGAATGGAAAAAGTGGAATAAAATGATTGATTTGAAAAAACGAACCTAACTTGCACGAAACTTTAGTTTAGATTATAGTGTATCAACAACATTAAGAGCGGTGAGAGGGGCTGGCCCGATGACCATCCGGCAACCTGTCCGGCAGATTAAGGATAAGGTGCCAATGCCAACCGGAATAACCATTTCCGGAACGATGTGGTTCTCAGAAAGAGAGCAATTTAAAGCCAGCCTGTCCCTCTCGCTCGGAAAGGGATTTGTATTACCTTCGAATTACACTTTCATATCCCTCTTTAAACATCTGGATATAACAGATGTATTCGGTGGTGCTGCAAAAAATTGGAGAATGGTGAGGTGAAGAAATGGAACTTGAAGGCTATTGGGTCAGTGAGAAGGAAATGCTGGAGGCGGCTGTAAAGACACATATACGATTAATCATTGATGAACCTGGTAAATATGGTCTTACAGAGGAATATATCCGGAAGTTGTACTCAAAATATAAAGAGAGGTACGGAACAGAAGGAAGGGCGCGTAGGGATATTATTAAAGAGGCTACAAGGTCAGGCTGGATTCGTGTTCGTCATTATGCAAGACCGGCAGATTACTGGTCTATTCAATTTGATGACTTTGAATTCAGGAAGGAAATCATCCTGAATTTATTAAGAAGCTTTATTTGGAAAAAGGAATTAAGGTTAGAGGACAAAATCAGACTAACCGGCTTTTACGATGGTTTTTACGAAGAGGAAACAGTTGGTGGAATACTAAGATTATCATTGGATGATGGAAATATTTAAAGCAGCCTTAGAAAAGATGCGGCTGAGAGTTTAGGGGGAAAAGGCAGAAGTATTATCCATGGCTTACAGATTTACGATCACGAGCCTCG
>CBDUZM010000590.1:0-2205 GCA_965371685.1 uncultured Spirochaetaceae bacterium
AGAGGGGGTTGTATTAAATGGAAGCTTCAAGATTACAGGTAGGAAAATTAAGGCGGATAAACAAGCATCGAAGATGAAAAAAAATGATGAGGTTCTCCGCAGAAACCATGAGTACGATAATTCGCGGGAAACCGCATTTGCCCGAAACTGATTCATCTGTTTCCTATATACAGTATGGATAAGATAGAAGCTTTAGGGGAGGGTTTCTCCCTTAGAAAGCGGACTAAAAAAGGCTCTCGCAAGAAGAAAGCGGGCTTTTCATTCACCTCATATATTTCAGAAGCCGCCAAAGAAGAGTCGATTTCAGGACATACGGAATATAATTATTCGTCAGAGAATCTGGAGGAAGCTCTGGATGAGATATATTCTCAAGGCGATACTCTGGTGAAAACTCCTACAATGGAGAATGTACGCCGATATAAATCAGCCGTAACAGCGTTTCTCCAATACATTATGGCCCATATTTTAAAGATTGAGGAAAAAATATCGGGCATTAATCCATTGAAAAGGAAAAGATACGTTCTTATAAATGTAGTGAACAAGAAACTCGAACAATTGGCAGTGGACGTACTGAAAGGACAGGGAGAGCAGTTAAATATTCTTGAGCGGGTAGATGAAATAAACGGATTGTTGGTGAATATCGTAACGTGAAGGAAGGCGCCGATGGGTGATGGTAATAATAAACCGGCTCAAAACAGTTCTAAGAACGGAAAACATTCGAAGAGGAAAAAGGGAGCAAAGAGTATAGGGTCTTTAAACGGCAGGACCATCTATCGAATAAAAATTCTTCATCCGAACACTACCGGCTACTGTGTGAACGACCTGGAGACGGAATTAGAGCAGGGGGACTATGTGGTAGTCCCTACACGATATGGACTGGATCTTGGAAAGATTCTGGGTGTCGCCAATTCGATATCGGAAAGCGCTTATAAAGATATATTGATTGTTGAAAAAAAGGTCGACAAAACCGAGTTCGAGAGCTACGAGAAGAATGGGGAAAGAGAAGACGAGGCTTACAGGATCTGTCTGGAAAAAATTAGAGAGTATAGTCTCGATATGAAGCTTGTATCGGCTCATTACCTTTTTGGAGAGCAAAAAATCCTTTTCTTTTTCACCGCCGATTCCCGCATCGATTTTAGGGACCTGGTAAGGGACCTGGTATCTGTCTTTCGAACTAGAATCGAGTTACGTCAGATCGGTGTCAGGGATGAGTCCAGGGTGATCGGTGGGCTGGGAGTTTGTGGAAGAGGTTACTGCTGCCATTCTCTGACCGATAAGCTGAATCCGGTTTCCATTAAAATGGCAAAGAAACAGAATCTATCACTGAATTCATTAAAAATTTCCGGTCCCTGTGGACGTTTATTGTGTTGTCTTGCTTATGAATACGATTACTACAAAGAAGTAAAGGACAAACTACCGAGTGAAGGTTCTAAAATCCATTTCGAAGGAGAAAACTGTCGTGTAATCGAAATCAACGTCCTGTCCAGGAAGATCAAGTTGGGCTGCAAGGAAGGAAGGGTTATCGAATTACCCCTCGAGAGATTACAGTTTGTAGAAAAAGAAAAAAAATGGCAGATCAACTCTACGCCTGCGTTATGAGGCATCGGAAGCAAAGTTCATAATTTCCCTCAGGTCACTTATCGTATAATCAGGCGACGGACAGTCCTTAGGATAGGTTTTAGCGGAAGGACTGTACCAGCAGGTATCTATCCCGGCAGAATGAGCTCCTCTGATATCCGATGATGGACTATCGCCAATACAGAGGATTTCATAGGGGGGTAGTTGGAGATGCCGGGCTGCGAGGAGAAACACCTCCGGATCCGGTTTGGCCATTCCAATTTCTTCGGAAATAAGAATTGTTTTAAAGAATATTTCGATTTCAGTTCTGGCGATTCTGTTTCTCTGGACAGAGGCCAGGCCGTTCGTAATGAGTCCGAGAACGGCTTTTTTAGACAGGTATTCGAGCACAGCGACAGCATGAGGCAGAAAGTATCGCTTTTTCGATAAATTTTCCAAGTACCGCCTGGAGAGGTCCCCTGGATCTGCCTTAAAACCCCAGAGGTTAAGAAGAAGCCTGAATCTTTCCTGTTCCAATGATTTTCCGCTTATCTTTCCCTCCTCGAGCTTTTTCCAAAGAGATGTATTAATTTTTCGATAGTCTGCAATCATCTGTGAATCAGTAGTTTTATTGATGGATGATACAGT
>CBDUZM010000591.1:0-2198 GCA_965371685.1 uncultured Spirochaetaceae bacterium
TTTTTGGGGATGGCTTTCCAGTGCTCTAAAATGGATTCTCGAGCTTTTTTACAAGCTTATTCCCAACTGGGGAGTCGCGATTATTCTTCTCACCATATTTATAAAGATTCTTTTCTTCCCCCTTACGCGGAAAAGTTTCGAATCAAACAAGAAGATGCAGGCTCTGGGTCCGAAGCTGGAGGAATTGAAGAAGAAGTATGAAGGGAAGTCGCAGAAGTTAAACCAGGAGATGGCTGCGTTGTATAAGAGGGAGGGAGTCAGTCCTCTTGGCGGTTGTCTTCCTCTTCTCCTGCAGATGCCCATCTTTTTCGCCATGTACGGTCTGTTCAACAATTACTTTGAGCTCCGGGGAGCGGCATTTATAATGCCCTGGATTGCCGATTTATCAGCGCCGGAAAAAGTTTTTACTATGCCGTTCGAAATCCCTTTTCTTGGAGCGGAGTTTAGAATCCTTCCTTTTTTAATGCTGGCAACGACATTCATTCAGCAAAAGATAAGTCAGGCGCCGGGTCAAAGCAGTAATAAGAATACAAAGATGATGATGTACGCCATGCCGGCCTTCTTCTTTTTCATCATGTACAACATGCCGTCGGGCTTGTTGATCTACTGGACAATGCAAAACTTCTTTACTTTTATTACCCAGTATTATATCAACCATCACAAACGCAAGGGTAAAAAGCCGAGAGGGACAGGAGGTAAAAAATGATGCAGGAATTTGAAGGAAAAACTGAAAAGGAGGCTATTGACAACGCCATTAATGCGCTCGGTCTTAACCGCGAAGAAATAGACATTGAGATCGTAAAGAACAAGAAAAGTTTCTTATTCGGAGGCGGAAAGGTAAAAATAAAAGTGCATTTAAGCGAAGAAGACGATTTAACCGAGGTCCTCGAACCCGAAGATGATACCGAAAAAAAGCTAATTGCTTTTCTCTCCGGTATTATCAACAGAATGAACTTTGAGGCACAGGTATCAATTCTATTCCGGGAAGAAAATAAATTGGGACTGGATATTGAAAGTGAAAACACCGCTGTCATGATAGGCAGACAGGGTAAGACCCTTGACGCTTTTCAGCTTCTCATGAACATTTATGCAGGTAGAATCGGCGATAAAAGGATCAAGGTTGTTGTGGATGCGGAGGGCTACCGTCAGCGGAGAGAAAGGCAGCTTATTAGTATTGCCAACAGAACCGCCGATCAGGTAAGAAAATCCAGAGGATCGAAGCTGCTGGAAGCAATGAATCCCTTTGAACGAAGGCTTATACATACTACGGTGAGCCCTATTGAAAATATTGAAACAATAAGTGAGGGAGAGGGTCTCTTCAAAAAGATCAGGGTATTTTACAAGGAATAGACTTATTCAGTCTGTTACTCAAATTTCTCTTGATCTTCTATTTCATCCCTGCCATTTTTATCATAATCGTAAATCTCAATTTCGGGAGAGTAATACCAATCGAACATGTCCCTCCTCAGCTTTGCCATCCACTTTTCCTTTTGGGTTTTTCTCTTAAGGTTGTAAAAGACAACACCTTCCGCCATGACTTTATCTTCTAATCCGAGTTGGGCAGCTCTTTTTGTGTAATACCTTGAGAACAGCCATTCCTTAAACCAGCTGCTCCAGTTGTCAAAGGTTCTTTCGTGCTCATGGAATGATTTAAACCTGAGGCGTTCTATGGCCGCCTCAAAAGGATACCACTCGTGCATTTCCAGCTTATAAGGGTTTGCCTGTACTTTTGGGCCTATCAGCTCTCCTGACTGTTCCCCGTTTTCCTTTACAAGCCCCTTACCGATCGCTCTGAATACTCCTTCAATAATAAAGGTCTTTCCCTTGATGATTTGCAGTGGATCAATTATATTGAGCCGGTTTTGTAAGGCAATTAGTCTCCCGCCGCGGGTTAGCAGTTTTACGTTAGTGCCGTTGAGCTTCTCTACGGCAATTGTGTCCGGATCGTCGAATACCCACTCATATCCGGGGTTCACCCTGTCCACCACAAGATATGCTTCGGGTGTCCTCATTCCCAGTTTTGATCCGTGTTTTTTCCACTGCTCCCTGTTAACCTTGAATGTCTGACGGATAAAGGGACAGTGAAGTTTCGGAAAGTTAGATAATACGGGCTCTTCTTTCATACCTTATCCTGATCTTCCAGTTATCATATCAGAAAATCTTGTAGGTCGTCCAATCCCCTGCCTGTTGGTTTCTCC
>CBDUZM010000592.1:0-2198 GCA_965371685.1 uncultured Spirochaetaceae bacterium
TTTTGATGTGGCCGCAGATCAGGTGCAGACTGTATGGGTTACAATCCACGTTCCCAAGAATGTCCCGGCCGGGGAATATTCCGGTGTAGTACGTATCAATCCAGGCAATGCTCAAGGCTGCGAGGTGAATATTAAATTAAGGGTGTTTGATTTTACACTACCTGACAGAACGAGCCTGAGCACAGTGTTCGGCTTTACCACCCTGGATACCATGTCCCGATTCTACGATTTCTATCCTGGAACTGAACACGAGCAGTCACAGATGATATTAAAATATCTGGATTTCATTTCCGCACACCGTATAAACACACTCTTCTACGGCTATCTTACGGTGCGGGATCCTGGATGCATCTCCATAGGAAAGGGGACCGATGGCCGCATCTGCTATGACTTCTCACGGGTGGATCCCTACTTGAAGCTCTTAGTCGAGAAAGGAATGCGATTCAATATATTCGCCCCGAGCTTCTGGCACAAAGCAGAAAACATGTTCCTCATGAATCCTCAGCTTGCGCAGTTCGCCCATATGGGGGATCGGGTGTTTGAGTCTCCGGAGTTCGACCGGATTGTGGCCGACCTGCTGGTCAGCTATGTGACCCATCTGAAACAGAAAGGCTGGCTCGATCATGCCTTCGCGTACGTTTGGGATGAGCCTCCTGCGAGCCGGTACGATCATATGCGTAAAATGTGCGATCTGGTTAAGAAGGCGGCGCCGGAGTTAAAGCGCCTGACAGTGGCAAACCATGAACCGGCTCCTCTGGAGGGATACTCCGACATCTGGTGCCCCAACCTGGGGGGAATCCCGGGAGAAGTCGAGGGGATCTATGAGAAGGAAAGGGCCTTCTACACACGGCGGCAGCAAGCCGGAGACGAGGTATGGTGGTATATCGCCTGTCAGCCTCATCCCTACCCGAATTTCTTCTTAGACTATCCGGCTATCGACTGCCGTATTCCCTTCTGGATGACGTGGCGCTATGGCCTGGATGGACTCGCCTATTGGAATCTGAACGTGTGGCACTATGATCTACCCGGTATGAGCCACGGGAAAAATTTCCGGGCGCCTGAAAGCAAACGGTGGCCTGCGGCGGAATGGGATCCTTCGTGGACTTGCAGTGCGAAATGCGATGTGGCGCCATGCCAGGGCAGCGGACAGCTCATCTACCCCGGTCCGGATGGACCGATAAGCTCGTTACGACTGGAGGTGATCCGCGATGGCATCGAGGACTACGAATACCTGCGCCTTCTCGAAGATCGTACTGCTGAAGTTGCGAAAAAACGGACTTCTGTGGAGAGAGACACGCTTGTACGCCGTTCAGATCGGCTCCTTACGACCGCCCGCCGTGCAGCTTGCAGTACCAGAGACTATGAACGGGATCCTGCGAAACTGCTGTCCCTGCGAGACAGTGCAGGAGAACAAATTGAAGCCCTTACACGAGTTCTATAAGATGAGTATTTTTCCATGAGGAGTGTTGAAAAATGAATCAAGTAAACAACGACAGCGCTTATTTACGCGCCCTTGATGCTTGTATTAACTGGTTCTTGAAGTCCGGTATAATGCTCTCTCAAACGGGCGAGAAAGGTGTCTATGAGAAGTACTATATTCTCAAGGATAACCCTCTCAAGGAATCAGTTAGCTATGCCCCGCTTGCCGATCGAGGCACGGAAGACGGGGTGTTCAGCAGGTTTATCAGATCGGACTGCTGCCTGGAGACAGCTTACGCCTTTAGGCTTTACTACGAGGTTACAGGTCAGGCAAACTTCAAACAAATCGCTGAGAATCTTGTGAGATTCACTCTTACGAGACTCCAGGAGACGGATGAACGGAAACGCGACTTCGGCGCTTTTTCCTTCGGAATCGGCACCGAAGATAAATACATTGACGACAACGGATGGCTTCTGTCAATTCTCAGCAAGTTATACGTTATGGACGGGGACCAGTCTGTCCTGGCAGCCGCCGAGCGTTTGGCCGACTGGTTCTGCAGGAACCTGCAGACTGACCATTGGCTGCACGTTTATCAAAACTCATCCTCATCCTGGTTTAACTTTCCGTCCATAAGCTGCAACTTTAAAGCCTTGTACGGCATGAGCGATTTCTATCTGCTCACAGGGGAAAAGAAGGTGCTCCAGACGATACAGAAGGTTTCTGATTGGCTGTTTCAAAAACAGTTGCCGAGTGGGAGGTTTACAACTGGTTATGAGGT
>CBDUZM010000593.1:0-2194 GCA_965371685.1 uncultured Spirochaetaceae bacterium
ATGATAATGGGAAACAATGAGGACTCCATACTTAGGTGCCACAGCGAGGAACCGAATTATCTGATCAAGGAATCTGTCAGATTCATGCCAGTGCAATACACAGCCAAAAAGTTCTCGCTTGATGATGTAAACGAATTAAGGTCATTACCATTAAACAGATTAGTCGAAGGGCCAAATGGTGACAATATTCTTATATGCCATGCGTCTCCATTTAATCTGTTTAAGAGTATTGCTGATGAAATCGATGAAGAGATGGCAACAACGATTGTTGTTGGGCACTACCACAAGCAATGGAACAGGATATGGATGGACAAACAATTGATCATGTCAGGTAGTTGTGGTTGGCCAGACAGGAAGAATTGAAGTCATCGAGAATCTGCTGAGAAAAGGCCATTACGGCGTTTAACTACGGGTTGGGGGTTCCTCTCGTTCCTCGTTTCTCCCAAATCCACGGTATTTGAGTTGGAACTGATGAATAATGATGTTGATTAATCACTTAACTGAATTCGGTTATGTTCATGAAGGAGACACCGTGGACTTCACCAACCCGTATTTTGTTATACCCCATTGAGCCAATATTACTCTTTACTTTACCCGACCGCCTGTTGCATGAAAGCCAATACTCATGTACACTTCTCAGTAATATGGCATACTATTTTATGTTCGGTAAGTACTCGCAGGACGCTGCTAAAGGCATTACGGAAAAACGAACCGAAAAAGCGGAGAACCTGATTAAGGAACTGGGCGGGGAAGTGAAATCAGCCTATGCTCTTATGGGAAATTACGATCTCGTTCTTATAACAAGGTTTCCCCAACTGCAGGACGCAATAAAAGCCTCCCTTGCTCTCTTCAAACTGACTGGTGTATCCTTTTCAACCTCTCCTGCTTTTTCGATCGAAGATTTCGATGCCCTGGCTGCGGAAACGTAACACTTACTTGAAACAAACGATAAGATAGGTTTAAGCTCGATTCAATGAAACGTCGCCAGCTAGTGGTTCAGTTCCTGCTGGTCATTCTCCTCTTTTCGCTGGGCGCCGCGCTCACCCTGCTCCCCCGGCTGTATAAAGACCGGAACAGCTTAAACAGGAATCTGAAAAGCGGTTTACCTCTGAGTGAAGAGAGCATTCTCGAGGTTCTGGCCGGTATCGAGGATCCTGAATTGGGCATAGGTATAGTGGATCTCGGCCTGATCAGGGCTATAGAGATCAAAAAAGAGGACACTGTGTCGGTCACTATAATTTTCACATCTCCTTTCTGTCCCCTGTCCGATTACTTTATAAGTCAGATTAAGCGAAGCATTAAATCAATAGAGGGGATCAGGCGGGTGGAAGTGTCGGTGGATCGGTCTGTGCAGTGGACGCAGGATATGATGAGCGAGACGGGAAAGGAAAAACTTCGAGGTATTTTTCAATGATTCTAAAAGCTCTTTCCCTGGGCTTCTCATCCGGGATTTTCTGTCTGGGCTACTGCTACCCTATCCTGGCGCCTATTCTGCTCTCAAAGGAGACCGCTGAGAGAAAAAACTCCTTTAAGAGCAGCGCTCTGTCTCTCGGACTTTTCATGGCAGGCAGGCTGGCGGCCTATACGCTCTTCGGCGTCCTGACAGGCATTCTGGGCGCCTATACGAAGAGAGTCGCTTTCATTCACGTATATATTCTTCCCGCTCTCTTCCTCCTGCTAGGTTCAGCCATGGTATTCTACGGCATATCGCAAAAGCTGCCTCATTGGGGTTTATGCCGCCTGACCAACAGATATATAGGCGATACTCGATTTCTGCTCCTGGCCGGCTTTCTGGCCGGTATAAATTTATGCCCCCCGTTTCTCCTGGGTCTGAGCTATGCCATGAGTATTGGGGATGTAGGCAGGACCGTTCTTTTTTTCCTCTTCTTCTTTCTCGCCACCAGCGTCTTTCTTCTCCCTTTTCTCTTCTCCTCTCTTCTCGCCTCTTTTGAAAGTGTTCGAAAGGCGGCGCGAGTCACGGCTGTCGCCGCCGGTATCTGGTTTATCTATCTCGCCGTTAAGGGATGGATAGGCCGTTAGGCTGCGGCTAAAGTGCCGGCAACAGCCAACAGTGGTAAGACCCCCAAGCCTGATGACGGGCTTAAAAAAGAGTAAGCCATAACAGGGTTTTGGTTCAACTGACGGTTACTTTCAAATTACTGTCTCTCCTCCATTCCGGGTTGACAATAAGCTG
>CBDUZM010000594.1:0-2168 GCA_965371685.1 uncultured Spirochaetaceae bacterium
TGAATGAAGCGATTTCCTGGTGTGACTATTTCGTCAATGTAGCTGCGAATCCAGTCAAAACTTCCCAAGGCAATGACGCTGTGTGGTGGTGGGATATTCACAATAACAACCTCTATCTGGCCGATACGGGTACGGCAATTCATGCGCTGTTCAAGGTCTTTCCGCACGTGGACGTCAAACGTCAACAGAAATACGTTGATACATTTAAAAAATTTTATCGTCTGATTGCGGAGGGTACTGACAGTGATCCGATGGGACGCGGCCAGATTCCTTCCCCGGGCTGGATTATTACGGAGGGTTACGACGCCGGCGCTTTTGGAGTGGGATACCGAAAGGGGCAGTTGGAAGTGAGACCTTATACGATCAGCACCGCGACGGCAGGCGCCCAGGCTTGTGCAGCTCTCTACAAACTGGCTGACGACCAGACTTATCGCGGAACTGCACTTGATGCTGCCTGCTGGTTGCTAAAAGAGTTTGATGATACAGGAAATATCCCTTATCGTATCGAGGGAACCGTTGTAGAGGAATATGTTTTTCAAGGCATCCATTACTCGCTGGAGGGTCTATTGACCGCGTGGCTATATCTGAATGATGACAAGTACAACGGTACCTTAAAGGCAATTGCACCAAAGATCCTGGAGTTCATTCTCTCTGTACAGAACGAATCTGGCTATTGGGGAACCGAACGGGGATATGACGGTCAAAGAAGCGCATTCCTGGCTCACTTTCTTCACTGGTACTACCAGAATATTGAATCTGATCCTCGCGCTGAATCGGGAGCAGAAAAGTTTGCTGCGTATGTTCTTGATCCGAGGAACACAGCTCGATACGGCATTCCCAATTTAGTGCGAGTCAGTGGATCTGTTGGCCTCGTCTTCGCCAGCTTTCTCTATTCAGAGCTGGATCTTCGGCACCCTGCTGATCCGATCCCGCTTTGTGATTACCCTGTGGATGAGCTTCGTTCAATCGCACAGAAATGGAGTGGGGGATAGAATTTTGAGGGATTTTTTGATCCGAAAGGAAAATATCATGAACTTAACAATTGAAACCCGCGGCGCCACTGAGAAGGATTACCCCCAGATCTATGAGCTTCTGGATGAGGTGATGTACTCCACCTCTGAAATGTTAAAGGGACGCTACCGTAATTACCCGGGTGCCAACAAACCTGAGCATTCACGAATAACTGTAGTAGATGGCAAGATCGTCTCTCACGTTAGACTCTATATGGCGGAGTCCTATTACGGAAAAGCGAGGGTTAAAATAGGGTTCATCGGGGATGTATGTACGGATCCGGAATATAGGAAAAAAGGTTATGGAGCTGCCTGTTTGCGAAGTGGAATTGAATACTTCGCCAAGAATGGCTGCCCTTTTTCCATTATATTTTCGGGAGTTTTGGGTTTTTATGCCAAAGAAGGCTGGATGCCTTATCCAGGTTCAACGGGCATCGTAAACATAGAATATCTAAAACCGATCCCCCAGCAGGAAAATATTACGGTAAGAAGATTTGAAAGGACAAAGGATTTAGCTGCTGTTGCCGAGATTTACGAAAAATTCAATCGGGATAAATTTCTACCGGTAAAACGAACTCTCCAATACTGGGAGAACGCCTTCTACTGGATCCACGGGGAGAGGGAGGAGAACTTTTATGTTGCGGAGAAGGAGGGAAAGATAATAGGTTACTCCCGGATCAGCGGGAATCAGGTTACTGAGATGTGCTATCTGCCGGACTCACCGGAAGCGGTCCCAGCTCTCTGGAACAGCATTGTAAAGTGGGTCGAACACTGGGCCAGAAGAGGGGTTCCGGAAAAGGAGCTGCATGTCTCCGTACCTGCGGATCATGCGCTCTGTCCGATACTCAAAAGAGTGCCGCTATTTCACGAGATAACTTACTATACCATGCTCCTGCGCATGATCTCTTTTCGAGGGCTTCTGCAAGCGTTGATCCCGTTCTTTTCGGAGCATGTCACAGAGGATTTCTCCAGGACTTTCGACCTTGACGGCGAAGTCGTGGCCCTGAGCAGGGAGGATGGTCGATGGTCTGTCGTTCCAGGAGGGAAAGATGCGGTGGCGCTTTCTTCGGAGGAGTTCTTTACCAGGTTTTTGGGATTGTCAATACATAATCTTTCTCCCAGACCTGCGGAAGTGCAGAATATGTTGGATCACCTTTT
>CBDUZM010000595.1:0-2156 GCA_965371685.1 uncultured Spirochaetaceae bacterium
TGCGATGGAAATCAAGAAACCTTAGAGGCTTTTCAGGATAAATATCAGGATGTCCTAACCTCAGACAACTTCCAGACGCTTCTTGAAAGTCCCGAAATAGAGGGTATTATTATAGCCCTTCCGGCAGTCATGCACTTTAGCTATGCCAGGCAGGCCCTGGAAGCGGGAAAACATGTCTTCGTGGAAAAACCCCTCGCCCTTGAGCCTGAGCAGGCGGAAGAACTCATCCGTCTGGCAAAAGAGCGAGAGCGTATAATTATGGTAGGCCACCTTCTCCAGTATCATCCTGTATTTCAAAAATTGAAAGAGCTTGTGCATTCCGGCGCTCTTGGCAGAATCTATTATATCTATTCCAACCGCCTGAATTTCGGGAAAATCCGTAGAGAGGAAAATGCGCTCTGGAGCTTTGCCCCTCACGATGTATCTATGATACTTTCCCTCTGCCGTGAAGAACCGTGCAAGGTCTCTGCAACCGGCGGGCATTATATCCAGGATAAAGTTGCCGATGTCACGGTAATGCACATGACCTTCCCCAGCGGGATTGAATCGCACATCTTTGTTTCCTGGCTGCACCCCTACAAGGAGCAGAAGCTCGTAGTGGTGGGAGAAAATAAGATGGCTGTTTTCAGCGACACTGAAGAGTGGGAAAACAAGCTTCTCCTTTATTCTCACTCGGTTAAATGGGAGAACGGGCTGCCTGTGCCGAAAAAAGCGGATCCGGAGAGAATACCCGTTGAAAACTCTGAACCTTTAAAGAATGAATGCCGGCATTTTTTGGATTGCATTGCCGGCAGGCGGGAACCTATAACCAACGCTGAAGAGGGTTTGAGAGTTCTTAAGGCGCTTCACCAGGCACAAAAACATCTGGAATTTACATAAATATTTTTGCAATCGGACAAATTCTATGATAAGATTATCAATCATATAAGGTAATAAAGATGAAAAAGCTCTATTTATCCATTTCGATCATTCTTGTAACAGGCCTCGTTTTTTCGAACTTAAGCTGCATGCTTTACGGCGCCATCGCATTTCGGCACGAGCTTGAGGGTGTATTAGATTCAGCCGATAGTCAGAACATAGGCGCCAATCCAAAGGAGCTCTTGTCGTCCGATGAGGAAATTACCATTGCCTGGGATAAGCCCCCGTCGGCTGTCGACAGCTATAAAGTCCTTTACCGAATTCACGATACCCAGGACTGGTACCTTATAAACCAGGTACTTGCTGTTGAGGACCCTGAATACTCGCTGCTCCATATCGATTTCGGCAACGGAGTGTACGATTTCGGCGTCAAGGCGGTCGATTCAGAAGCCGAGGAATCTGTGCTGCATTTTTCACTGGAAACAACAGCAGACCCGGACACAGGCTGGTTTATTATCTGGCAACGCTGAAACGAAACTGAGTCTTTTAGGAATGAGCAGTAAGAGAGGATCGGAAACGTGAAAAAGGTCAAAATCATTATAAAGCGGCCGTGGAGCCACTACGCGATCAGCGGTGGCTATATCCTCTCGCCGCTGGTAAATATCGGGCTCCTGATTCTTATTACCAATATCCCTCTCAGCATGGTCATCCGGAGGCTGTTCCAGGGGTACGGTTATCTCGCAAGCATATGGATGCTCAGCGCTCCACTGGTCGGAATCGGGCTCTATTTTGTGCACAGGGTAAGCTGGTATTTCTTTCTCGCCCACAGCAGCTTGATTCTTGTGGATTATATTCTTAAATGGGCCACAAAGCCGATTTTCTATTGGCGCGCCGTACCGAATCTTCACCAGTTTCTGATACTTTCAGGCAACCTTGCGCTTGTGGTAATAATCGGATTCATTATCCGGAAAGACTTTCGTTCACCCTATTTTCAAGTTCTCCAGAGAGGATGGCGGGTATGCAAGCGATGTCCCATCCGCCACCGTATTACCCTGAACGGTGAAATTAGAAGCATAAGCGATCTGTCCACAACCGGCTGCTTTGTCTCGGAACCGGATATCGGGGTGAAGGTTGCGGACAAAGTTTCCATAAGCTTTCAAGGCGAAGCTCTAACCATCGAGTGTAAAGGTGAAATAATGCGGAGCACACCCGATGGATTCGGAGTACGCTTCTTCTCCCTCTCCTTTTCCCAAAAACGGGATATCCGCCGCATGTTGACGACTCTATACGCTGTAAGA
>CBDUZM010000596.1:0-2155 GCA_965371685.1 uncultured Spirochaetaceae bacterium
GTTGGAATATAGCTATAATATCATTGAGGAACAGATATATGGGGATGTTTAAAATCCAGGTAAAAATAATAAACCCAGCCGATTCTGATAAATACTTTGAGGAGTATTTCTGGATTGACACTGGTGCATTATACAGCTTTATCCCGGAAGATAGATTGAAAACAATAGGGTTGGAACCGATAAGCAGCCGGAACCTGATTTTCGCTGATGGCAGGCAGGAGAAAAGGCTTTTTGGCGAAGCTCTGTTTACCATCGATGAATTAAGTGAAACAGTGACATGCCCGATTATTTTCGCTCCTGTAGGATCATTGTATTTACTGGGCGCCACAGCACTGGAAAATTTTGGTGTTGATGTTGACCCGACCACAAAGAAGCTGAAACCTATGTTCGGAATAATCGGTGGATTCCTTTCCTCGAAATAGTTGTGGTGAATAATAAAAACTACAGTAACAGGTTTTTATCGAGTCTGTTGAGACCCGGCACTCCCGTGTGAACTTCCAGGCAGGCGTAGAATCGTCTTTCTTTCCCCAATGCCCTTAAAAAAATCGTTCCCCGGTCATCCGGTTTGGGATTGCCCGGTGTGCGTCCCGCCGTACATTCAAAGGGGCCGTCCGATTTAACCAGAAGACGCAGCCATACCCGGTCCGTTACCCGCCAGTCGGCGCAAATTGAACCTTCTGTTGTCAAGGTATGCCGGTTAATAAAAAAGGAATATGGGCCGTCTTCCGGTATTCCGGGCATATCTATCGGAGAGCATTCGCTGTCGGCTCGAACGGAAAGGCTTCCGTAGGCATGAAAGATCCACCCGCATCGATGCGGTTCATTTGAACTAAAACTGTCCTGCAGCAGTATATAGGGTGGATAGAATTTTACCTTCCTTTCAATCGTTACGCCTTCATAAGCATCTTCTATTATTCCACGTGCATGCATGAAGGGGTTGTCAGCGTATTCGAGCCGTGCCTGTTCCGCTTTTCCCTGATCGGCCTCATCTACCAGGAGTGTGTTGTGGCTCAGAGTGCTTCTGTAATAATTATACAAATCGTGCAGGGCATAGCCGGCTGTTCCCAGGTCTGTTGAAATAACCTCTCCCATGGCTGAAATACCTACTGAAAGCTTGTCGGGATGATCATGCCCCATACCATGGCGGCCGCATCTGAACCACAGTTGATAGGCTTCCCCCGCATGGTCGCCGCGGAAGAGAGCCATGCCGAGGGCTTTCAGGTGCACTGACGGCTGAAGGACCACCGGTGTCCGGCCGGTTATTTCGTCCGGTCCGTAGGCCAGGGCTGCGAGGCTGCTGCGGGGAATCCCCTGTGAGTAAATCTTAGAGAGTAGAGGTGAATAATAATTCTTATCGAGCTGCCCGGCGGCATATTCATACAGATGACGATACAATAGGATGTTCATGACTTTGGGCGCTCCCAAATCACCGATACAGTAAAGACGAAGTTCCGGATCTGACATGAGATAAGGAGCGCGGAACATGGCCTCCAGGCGATCCTTCAGCTCTACTACACCGGGATCTTCATTCTTTCCCATTTCAAAGAGAGTTAACAGAGGACAGAGAGTATAGAAATGATAGAACTGTGTTCCCTCCACCCAGAAACCGTCAACACCTCCATCCGCGTCCTCGCGAAGGCCGTTGAGCAGGAAAGCCTTCAAGCCTCTGTTTGGATGGTTGAGTCCCATCTCAATCCACTCCCTTCGCTCTAAAAGCTTTCCGACTGCGGCAATTGCGGTTCCAACATAACATGTCATGTTGTGGACGCCTGTCTTCTCGAAGAATTGAATTTGATAGGGAATAGAGGATTCAAAGATATCGGATACAATCAACCCGCTATCTTCGTCGCTGTAGCTGCCGCTTTCCCGTGTTAAATCGTAGGAAGCCGAGAGAAGCAGGAGAACCTGGGCGTCGTACAGGGAAGAAAAGTACAGGGCATCGTCAAGTTCTTTATTCCGGAGATCTGGGCGCGAAAACATCCTGACCGCCTGCATCATGCCGTCTGCCACCCAATCGCTGTATCGCTTGTCACCGGTCAGACGGTAGAGGAAGCCCAGGCTCCGCATTATCCTGAATGTTCTCTCATGGGTTAGCAGAACCCAGGCTGCCCGCTGCTCGGGGCTGCTGTGAAAGGTTCCGTCAAGGGGATCTAAG
>CBDUZM010000597.1:0-2110 GCA_965371685.1 uncultured Spirochaetaceae bacterium
GCGCAAAGGTAGCCGTCAGGCCTAGTGTCAGGAAAAGTACTATTAGAAGTGTCAGTTTCTTCATGCACTTCCTCCTTAGGTTTATTAGGGGTTTAGGCCAACGGCCCTTTTAGACTCCCCTTATTCTATCTGCGGTTATTTTAATACCGCTTAATAGCTATGTCAAGTGTTTTTCGAATATTTATTGCTAAAAATTTGTGAAAAGTATCGAAAAATTCCGTCTCTTTCTGTTTCTTCATATAACCTTTTATAATTCGTCATCTTAAAGAAAACACTTTTTGTTAGTGGAAGGTAACGTATGTTTAATTTTTTGTCAAGCCTTTGAGAAAAAAATACACGAAATTCTAACAAATTTGGCATTTCTGCATAATATTGATCGATATGAGCGCCTCCATGTTGAAAATAGCGCTGCGGCGCTATACAATATTGTACGATGAAAGATGTTGAAAAGCGGGTCAGCGGCGACTGGATCGATATCCGGGAGCTTTCCAGAGATTACTTCACCCTGAAGAATTATTTTCGCATACCTGACGGCGATATTGAAATTCAGATAGGTAAGCTCAAATTTGCCATAGAGCACGGCATAGTCGAGTATAAACGCGCTTCCCTGAGCCCTCTTTTCCGGACGCTCGAAAACAGCCGGTACCAGAACCCGGGCATGGATGTAATCGAAGAGCAGATCCGGTACAACCAGGCCCTGCTCTTCGTAACGCTGATACAGCGATTGTTCACCGAAGGAACTCTCAAACTCGCCAGGGAGAAGGTAAAGGAAGAGGAAATATCCACCGGCGACCTGAATTTAAAAGATATTCTCCGGGATATAAACCGCCGAATCAGGGAAGACCCTTCCTTCGGTAAAAGCCAGCCTGTAAAGAAAATTCTTATGCAGGTGAACATATACAAGAGGGAGCAGGAGACTATGAAAAAACTCCTGCCTACGATAAAACCGGACAGCCAAAAGTCCTTTATGGCAAACTTCAAGAAGACCTTTGCGGAAATTATTGATAAGATAAAGAGAAACTATATCGATATACTCAAAGAAGAAATCCCCCCGGACACGGAAAACAAAAATGTGCTCGAACAGGTGCCTCTTAAGGAGCTGCTCCCCATCCTGACCTCTCAAGCCATGAGCATGTCCCGGATCTGTTCCACCCTCCTGTTTATTAAAGAGGAGAAGTATAAAACCCGGGAAATATTAGACAATCTTAGTAAAGAAAAAAAATCGGTCCTTGAGCTTTTGGACAGAGAAATGGGGAAGTACAAATCCTTCGGAGAAAAGCTCGGAACAATCGGCGGACGGGCGGTGTCGGATCCGGCATCGGTGCTGAGCCGCTTTATGAGCCACGAAATCATTCAGTTCCTGGAAAAAGAGCCGGCCATCAAACAGACTTCTTAAATTACAGGAATCAACGCCGCTGCTGCAGCGCTAGTTCCGAGATAAGGATTTCTCTTTGCTTCGAGCGGCTGCGGTACGGTCTCCGGTCTTGAGCTCTTCAGGAAAAAGCTCGAAAAGAGCGCCTGTTATAGAGTCGGCAAAGATGAAATCGATAGACGATATTACTTCACCGGGTAATTCATCGATATCTTTTCTGTTCAACTCGGGCATTACCACGTGGGTCATTTTGTTACGGTGAGCCGCCAGCACTTTCTCCTTCACACCGCCAACGGGCAGAAGACGATTTGTCAGGGTGATCTCCCCCGTCATGGCATAGCCTTTTCGCACGGCAAGACCGGTGATACTCGACAGCAGGGCCGCGGTAACAGTAATACCCGCAGATGGGCCGTCCTTTGGAATAGATCCTTCAGGCACATGGATATGGATGTCCCTGTTCTTGTAAAAATCCTTCGGAATATGGAGCTCGCAGGTGTTTGCCCTGAGAAAAGAGAGAGCCGTACGTGCGCTCTCCTTCATTACGTCTCCCAGATTACCGGTAAGGATCAACTCGCTCTTGCCCGGAAAGAGTGCGATTTCCACCGGCAGGAGTGTCCCGCCCGCCTCCGTCCATGCCAACCCATAGGCAAGCCCCGGCTTTGGTTCCAGGTTTATGACACCCATTTCCTGGTACTTCAACTTCCCGAGATAGCCCTCCACGCTCCCGGGCGTGACAGA
>CBDUZM010000598.1:0-2108 GCA_965371685.1 uncultured Spirochaetaceae bacterium
TTGTATATTTATGATAAACAAGGATTTATAAATGATGAAAAAACAAGCTCTATTCTTATTATTATTGTTATCAATAACAACTCTGTGGGCCGGCGGCTATGAAGAGGGTTATACCGACCCCGAGGTGTTGAAAAGGCTAATAGAAAGACAGAATCGGGAATACTACCTGGTTGATGTCAGGACGGAAAGTGAATACAACGGCGGTTTTATTCCAACAGCAGTCAATATTCCGTATGATGTTTTGACAGACAAACTCCCGACAGAGGACCGGGACGCTCTGATCATCGTATACTGCAAAAGCGGGAGAAGATCAGGTACCGCTGAAACTATGCTTACAGAACTGGGTTTTACCAATGTGTTTGATTTCGGCGGTATCTACCGGTGGCCTGGCGAGCTTTTATTGCCTGAAAATTAGCCCATACTCCTATTGATCCTTCCTTATCTCTCTGCTATTATCCCCTTCAACATGGAACTCGATCATATTGTAATCGGCAAATCCCAATATCCGGTGCATATCCATTATGAGAAAAGATCCAACTCCCGGGTATCGATTGGGAAGAGAGGAGTCTATATTCGAATTCCCGCCTTCATGGAAAGAAAGGACAAGGTCGAACAGGTAAGGAAATTCAAGGAATGGGCTGAAGAAACCTTGAAAAGGAAATCGGAGCAATATAGACCGAGAGTAGCGCGGGAATATCGTAACGGCGAAAGGATAAAGATTGGTGACAGGGAATATACCCTGAAAATATCTCATAAAGATAAGAAGAGCAGTTCCGCATGCCTGAGAAACAGTTTTATTGATTTTTCACTTTCTTCCCGCCTGTCTTCAGAGAGAAAAACCGAAGTTATCGCCACCCTTTTAAGCCGCTGTATAGGGCGGGAGCGGCTCCCCAAACTTAGAGAAAAGATAGAAGAGCTGAATGAGTATCATTTTAAGGTGAAGCTGGGCAAGATTTTCTTTAAATACAACAAAGCCAGTTGGGGAAGCTGCTCGGGAAAGGGGAATATCAATATCTCCACCCGTCTTCTATTCGCTCCCGACGATGTCCTGGAGTACGTGTGCGTTCATGAGCTGGCTCATTTAATGGAAATGAACCATTCAGCCAGATTCTGGACTCTCGTTGAAAGAGCCATGCCTGATTTTAAAGAGAAGATTTTATGGCTTAGGGAAAACAGGGACGACTGCTGGTTCTGATTGTCCTGTTTCAGTCTTCGGATTTATTCCCTGCGGATTCTTTATATACGGGAATATAGAGGGTAAAAACAGTGCCTTCTCCGGCCTTGCCGGATACCCGTATAGAGCCTTTCATTTGACGGACAAGCCCATAGACACTGGATAGCCCCAACCCTGCGTTTCCGGTCTTTCCTTTTGTCGTATAGAACGGCTCAAAAATTTGGGATTTTACGCCGTCATCCATTCCGCATCCCGAATCACTGACAATCAGCAATACATATTTACCCGGTTTGATGCCGGGATGTTTTTTTGAGCAGCCGGATAAGTTAAGACTTTTAGTTTCGAGGGAGAGTTTTCCGCCTTCACCCATTGCCTCTTGAGAATTTTTTACCAGATGAGTAATAATCTGCTCTGCCTTTCCGGGATCAGATCTGATTGAAGGCAAGTTCGGCGCCGGATGGATATTTAACCGGATATTCTCTCCTATAATGGACTTGAGCCCCTCTTCGAGGCCGGCAATTATTTCGTTTAAGTCCAGCTCCATTGGTTTTGAAGGCTCTTTACGACTGAAGATCAGTAATTGATGGGTCAGGGTTGCCGCATGGGTTGCTGTTTTTTTCATCTCTTCGATAAATTCCCGGGAATCTTCAATCAGGGAATCATCCATCGAAAGCAAATCCAGGTAGCCCATCACTGTTGTCAGGATGTTATTGAATGTATGAGCAACGTTTCCTGCAAATCGGCTTAGAGCTTCCATTTTTTCGGGTTGTAAGCCTTGTTCCCGATCAGGACTGAGGTCGTTGTTGAGATTCTCATTGTGTTTCATGGGAATTTAATTAGCTTATCAGTTAATAACGTGTGTACCGCTATCGTAATCCATTGTTCTGATATACCATTTCGTGTCTACCTTTTGCATCGAAAATTCTATCGGAGC
>CBDUZM010000599.1:0-2102 GCA_965371685.1 uncultured Spirochaetaceae bacterium
TTTACTGCAGATATCCACGAAAAAGGAAGAGGAAGAGGAAAAGGAAGAGAAGAATAAAGGCTATCTGATGCGGGAGAGAAGGAGCGCAAGTTATCATCGAAGCTTTGTGCTGCCGAAGGACACGGATAGAGAGAAGATCGAGGCGAATTTCAAGAACGGTCTGCTGACGCTGACCATAGCGAAAACAGAAGTCGCCAAGCCTCGTCAGATAGAAGTGAAAAACGCTTAACAGTAGGGAAGAGGCGCCGGTTAAAACATGACTTAAAACCGGCTTATGTAAAAGCCCCGGGAAAACCGGGGCTTTTTTTTCATTCGCCCGGAATAGCACTGGTTGACAGGCGAGCAATGCCAGGCTGCTTGCATATCAGCGGATTCTCCGTTAAAAAGAATCTACAGCGGTAGAACATGAAAAGAGCAGCTGAAGCCCGTCTTACCGAAGGCGGCATTGGAAAGATTATTATCCGGATGGCAGTTCCGATGGCCGTAGCGTTATTGGGGCGGGTAATGTTCAATCTGGTTGACGCCTTCTTTGTCGGGCGTCTGGGAACCGATGAGCTGGCAGCCATCAGTTTCACCTTCCCGGTGGTTCTTATTGTTACGAGTATTTCGCTGGGGCTCGGGGTCGGCGCCTCAGCTACGATTTCGAGAGCAATAGGGGAGAGAGACCACCACAGAATCAAGCGTCTTACCACCGATGCTCTTATCCTGTCCTTTCTCATAGTACTGGGAATAGCGATTACCGGTCTGTTGACTATCGATCCGCTTTTCCGCCTGCTCGGAGTACCTCCCTCGCTTCTGCACCTTGTGCGGCAATATATGACGATCTGGTATTGCGGTGTTCCCGTTGTAATTATTCCGATGGTCGGAAATAATGCGATTCGCGCCACAGGCGATACAAAAACACCGGGCATCGTTATGCTGATATCGGTGGCTGTAAACATCGGTCTGGATCCGCTGCTCATCTTCGGCATCGGACCCTTTCCAAGAATGGAGGTGGCGGGAGCGGCTCTCGCTACCGTTATCTCCAGAAGCATTTCTCTGATTATTTCTCTATGGATTCTCATTCATCGGGAGAAGATGATTACCTTCGTCATCCCAAAAATAAAGGATGTAGTCAAATCATGGAAACAGGTCTTGTATATAGGTCTCCCTGCCGCCCTGGCCAACCTTGTTAACCCCGTTGCCATGGGAGTTGTAACCCGATTGGTAGCCGGGTACGGCACGGCTGCGGTGGCAGGTTATGGTGTTGCCACCCGGATCGAATCCATAGTGATGATGGTTGTAGGCGCCTTTACTTCGGTACTGATTCCCTTTACGGGACAGAATTGGGGTGCAGGAAAGATCGACCGGGTGAAAAGAGGTGTAAGCCTGAGCCAGCTCTACAGCACGCTATGGTGCGTCTCGATGTTTATTGTGTTGTTTATTACTGCGAAACCCATTGCCGGCATATTTAACAAAAACCCCGAAGTAATATCCACCGCTTCCCTATACCTCCGTATTGTAGGTATCAGTTATGCTTTTTTTGGGTTGCTCAGGCTGAGCGTTTCTGCGTTAAACGCATTAAATAAACCCCTTCAATCCGCCGTGATCTCGATTTTAAGGCTGTTCACTATGTACATCCCTCTTGCGTATCTTGGATCTCTGCTTTTCGCTTTGAAAGGCATCTTCGGCGGCGCCGCCCTGGCCAATGTTTTGGCCGGCGTAATAGCCTTCTTTTGGCTGAAGAAAGCATTACCTTATATAAATGAAACCGGGAACGTAAAAGTATGAGCACACGCGCAGGCACTCTTCTACTATTTCTCGTCCTGCTCCTCGCGGGCTGTTCCGGTAAAAAAGTTGATACTTCCGTCGAAGAGGAGCAGGCGCAGCCCCATCCATTGACGATCAATGCGTTAAAAAGCCGTACTTACAAGGTATCGGAGATAAAGGTGGTGCAGAATCTTGGTGTCCGGAGTAATTTTACAAGCTACAAAGTCTCCTACGAATCCGATGGTTTGATCCAATACGGATTGATGAATCGGCCTGACACCCCGATGCCCTCCGAAGGATTTCCCGTAATCATCGTCTGCCACGGATATATACCACCGCTTGAGTTTTCAACT
>CBDUZM010000600.1:0-2095 GCA_965371685.1 uncultured Spirochaetaceae bacterium
ATCTCTATTCAGTAGTCCAGTTCATCGATGACCAGCGGCTCGGTCCTGCCTATTATTTTTTCAACCGCCACAAGGTGGTAAACGAAAGGGGCAGGCTGCTCGGTTATAAAAACCTGGACGAGCTCAGGGAAAAGCTCAAACCGATCCTGCTGCGCCGAACCCGCAGCATGGTATTAAGAGACTTACCTCCCAGGTCTACGGAGATACGCCGGATACCGCCTAAAGATGAACAGATCGAGATTCATGACGGCCAGAGGAAGATCATCTCTTCAATTGTTTCCAAAAAGTACCTGACGGAGATGGACCTGTTGAGGCTGCAGAAAGCTTTGCTGATATGCAGAATGGCGGCGAACAGCACGTATCTGGTTGACAAGGTTCCTCCCGGCTATTCCAGCAAGCTTGAAGAGATCGACTCTCTTCTCGATCAGCTGACTGCCGAAGAAGACCGGAAGATCCTCCTTTTTTCCGAATGGACCACCATGCTGAACTTGATCGAGCCTCTGATTGAAAAACGAAAGATCGGCTATATCCGTTTAGACGGCTCGGTACCCCAGAAGAAACGCCAGGGGCTGCTGCACCAGTTCAACCGTGATCCGGATTGCAAGCTCTTCATTACTACCAACGCCGGGGCCACGGGACTGAATCTGCAGGTCGCCAATACTGTCATTAATGTGGACCTTCCCTGGAATCCGGCCGTGCTGGAACAGAGAATATCCAGAGCCCACAGGATGGGTCAGAAGCGGCCCATTCAGGTTTTTTTGCTGGTAACGGAAGAAACGCTGGAGGAGAATCTTCTCAATACACTTTCCGCCAAACACGAACTGGCCCTGGCTGTCCTGGATCCGGAGTCAACGATCAGCGAGATGTCCTTTGCAGGCGGTATGGAGGAGCTCAAGAGGAGACTCGAGGTGCTTCTCGGTGAGAAGCCTCCGGCGCCGGTGGATGAAAGCCGCAAGGAGGAAGCGGAGGGAGAAGCAGCTGTCCGCGTGCGGAAAGAGAAGGTCGCAGGCGCAGGGGGGCAGCTCCTAAGCGCAGCCTTTGCCTTTGTCGGAGAGCTGATGGGAACCGAGACCGAGAGCAGCAGCGGCTCAACGGAACAATTTAAAAAGCTTCTCTCCGAATGCATAGAGAAGAAAGAGGACGGCAGTCTGGAAATGAAGGTTCGGTTTCCTGATAATTCGGCGCTGGACAACCTGGCAGCAGTTCTGAGCCGGATAACAGAGTCTGTAAAAAGATAACTCACATATTTGTAAAATCCCCTTGTTGCATCAGGCGTACCGATTATAATAGAATATCCTCTAAGCTAAGATAAAGGAGAGAACGCGGTTTCGGATGACTGGTGCGTATAAAGAATTCCAGGACCTGTTGAGGCAGGGGAGGCTCCAGGAAGCCGTTCGCCTTGCAGAGCAGGAGTATCTGGAGGGTTCTGAAAGGAACGTTTTCTGGCTCACTCAGAAGGCCGTCGCTCTAAATCGGAGCTCCGACTATAAATCCGCCTACGATACTGCAGCCCGGGCATTGAGCCTCGATTCGAGCAACCCTTATGCCGTTGCTGCAGCCGGAGAGGCGCTTCTGGAAATGGGCAGATTCCAGGATGCGAAACAGCATTACGAAGAGATCCTCGATCATCCCCGTCTTTCGAAACGCGCCCACCGCGGTGTGCTGGAAAGCCTTGCGAGAATTAAGGAGTGGAAGGAGATGCTTCGGCGCCTCGATGAGTGGCGTATGCCGGAAGACGAGACGCTCCCCTGGAGGGTTAAAGCCCTGGCTGCCCTTAAGCAGACCGGGGAAGCTCTCGACGCCTGCCGAAAATGGCTGAAGTTGAAACCCGATCATCCATCGGCCCTCTGGGAATGCACGGAGCTGGAGATAGAGATCGACGGCCTCGATTCTGTTGTAAAGCGTATGGGAAAGCTCGCCAGGATACCCTCACTCCCTCCTGTCTACAGGGAGATATACGCGTCTCTCTGCCGGAGGGCCGGAAAGCCGGACCTGGCTATGAAAGAGTATAAGAAGCTCGGCGCTGCAGGAGCGGATTCTCGTATACAGCGGAAAGAAGTCTTTATTATGGCCAAAACAGGCCGCGAGCCGGAAG
>CBDUZM010000601.1:0-2089 GCA_965371685.1 uncultured Spirochaetaceae bacterium
CCGTAAGTGTTCCGTTGAAAGTCATTTCAAGCGAAGTTGGGTTATCACCGGAAAAAAGCACAGTCAAATTGGAGATATTGAGATTACCATTTACTGCAGAACCCATGAATTCGAAGTTTGTGAAGCTCACGGAACCACCTGTGCTCCAAAGCCAGATGGACAGCCCGTTTTCTTCGTAAACCAGCTCTCCCATTACTTTACTGCTTTCATCAATGTAGCTCTTGTCGGCAGAGGTTTTCATCAACCATTGGGCGAACTCCGCGTTAGTCATAGGTGTAAGATCGCAGGACATGAACAGGATTGGTGCGATCAGCAACGTAAGAATCAGCGCAGCTTTGAAATACTTCATTGTAACCTCCATTTACCTTAATATACATTATAACACACATGATTGAAAATCAATCGATACCCCCCGAAAGCAGGCTCTTCCTGGCTTTCTTCCACCAGCCTTCATCCTTTGGGAAGCTGTCGAAATCCTTAAAGTCCGACATGAGCTTGCCGTTTCTGTCTACGCCTGCCGTTTGCAGTAGATCATAGTCCTTCAGGCTCTCCGCGAAAATCTCCCACCGAATGGAGTCTATCGGTCCCTCTTCTCCCGGATAGACAAGGAACGTGTCACCGTAAGCCCACCCGGGCCACTTCAGGCCGGACGATTCCAGGTAGGGATCGATAAGACTTCTTGTCTGGCTCTTGTACCAGTAGTTGTATCCCCAGTGAAGAAAACCCAGCACCCCGAATCTATAGAAGAGCCAACCTGCCATCCGTATCTTGATGAGGGGAGTATCCATCAACCGGTTGAGATAATTTCCCCGCGGACCGCAGCAGAAGTAGGTCCAGCAGGGCCATCCCTCATCGACAAAGGATTTTGTCACCCGTATGGACGGCACCGGCATATCTGTGATTCTTTTCCGGGCATACACTATTTCACTCAGGGCATCCATCGTTTTCATCCACGGCGCCAGGCTCTTAAGAAGATTCCGGGCGCTCTGGTAGCCTTCAAGCGCTTCATCACCGTGAGGTTCGTCCGAGACATGAAAGAAAGAGACATCGGTCAGGTTCTCACTGTCGATGAATCGTTTCAGCTCCGGCAGAAACTCCGACAAAAAATCACGGTAAGTCGGGGAGACTGCCGGCGTTTCCGGCTTCCAGAGGAGCTTTTCTTCGATTCCCTGGTTCTCATAGATACGAATTGCGAATTTACATCCCCACTGGGTGAAAAAGTGGGTCCACTCAAAATAATCTATACCGCTTTTCCTGGCCAGATCGATGTAGCGCTTCACATCGTTCCAGTCGAAGCGGTACTTCCGCCCATCCTTACCTGACCCATTGCCGGATGCCCGCTTTACCCGGAGAAGCTGGGTAGGTCTTTTGACGCCGTCGAGAGGCGGGGTAAACACCGGCACATAGAGGGTGTCCTGACCATGGTCTGCAATATCGACCATATAAGATTCGAGAATCGTCCAGAACCTCTCCTCGAAAGGCTGGAGACGGTACCAGTCTAAAAGGGCGTCGCAATAAAACCAGTGTGTTACACGCAAGTTTCTCTTTTTATTGAGAACCGGCTCATGAACATCGATTTCACACAGGAGATCGGATACATCCTTTGTGTCGTCGTCTGATTTCATCCGGAGGGTCACAGGAATGGTTACTTTCCCGACCGGAAGTTCTTCCGGCACCCGAAGGCTGAACCAGAAGGCGGCCGTTTCTCCGGCGCCGATAATAGCCGTATCCTCCTCGAAGAGCGGGTCGGGAACGTATCCCGGTATGTGCCCGACACAGTCCAGCTCCTCTTCCTTGGTTTCCGTGTTGTGGTGGGGCACAGGCACATGACCGACCCTCCTGATGCGTACCGGAAGATCGGTCTTCGGATGACTCTCGGCGCTGACGGAAAGGGTATCGGCGTTTCCGTCGAAGGCTGCTGCAGCCTGGAATGATATTCGATCCCCTCTGGCGGCATCGAGCTTCAGGATTTTGCTCTTCGGTGTATTCCGCACGGGAAATATGCGGGTATGAGAGCTTTCAAGCCAGTATTTTACCTTCATAACATTTGCTCCTTCGCTTTTATCATGATAATCTATCAGCGAAAAAA
>CBDUZM010000602.1:0-2081 GCA_965371685.1 uncultured Spirochaetaceae bacterium
CGGATCATCGGAGCCGCCATTCCCTGCTCGTGCAGCACCAGAACCGTACCAAACTCCTTGATGTAGTTCTCGATCGACTCATAGGAATGACCGGTTCGGTCGGCAATCTGGGTCTCGGTGTATAGCTCGAGAAACATCTTGATGATCTCCCGGCGGTGGGTCACACCGCGGCCGATATCGCACTCCGCACCCCTCAAAGGGATGACGGTTGTCTGCTCCTTCTGTACCAGGGCGCTGATGGCAGCCGGATGAATGCCCAGCAGATACCCCAGATCGGCATAGGTAAGATAGCCTCCACAGCGTTTTGCTTCGGTGGCGTAGCGCAAAGCCTTCTTCGCCTTCATGTGCCGCACACAGTTGAAATCCGCATCCCGCTGTCGGTCCGGAACATCCTCGGCTTCAACAAAGGGAAGCCGCACCGGCATCAAAGCGCAGGCCTCCAGGGGTTTTCCTGCCGGTTCATGCGAGGCGACCGCCCAGTAGACCACCGTATGCTCAGGACGTTGCTCCGAAAGACTGTCCTCAAGCTCCCGCATAAGCCCGAGAACCGCTCGTACCTTTACCGGCGGCATTGCGTACTCTGTTTTCAGCTCATGGACAATCTCATCCTCCTGCACGTACCGATCATTCGTTTCCAGGGATGCTGGAAACAGCCGTTTAAGCTTCGACGGATGGGTCGAGTGCATCAGCATCACCCATTCTTCCCTCTCCCGGTCAGTGGCAGAAGTGGTTGAGTGCGGATCGGAAGTCAGGACTGAGAAGGAGCGCAGCAGATCCTCAAAGCGCTCCTTGCTCATCGCCGCATCCTTTCGAATTTCTGTCACATTCCTCCCGCTCAAGTACTCCCGCAGCACCCAGGTGGAGCGAAGCACGCTCGGGCTTCTCCTGGCCTTTCGAGAAAGACCGAGATAGGGAACATAGATCCCGATAGTTCTGAAGGAAGCCAGTCGGAATCGCAGGGAGGTGGGGGTGATATTGGTCAGCCAGGTCAGCTGCCGTCCACTTAACAAGGCATCCTGGTCATAGGTTTGCTCCAGAAGCCGGCAGATACGACCTGCCTGCATCGTTTTCAGCCCGAACTCAAGTTCCAGCTCCAAATCTTCCAGCGCGAAGGGGGTAAGTTTGACCTTCACCGTATGCCCTTTGCCGTTTCGAATAAACCGGTCTCTTCCGGCGCTCGCCTCCATCACGATCTGATTGGGTGCACGAAAGCCCTCTTTCCGCTGAAGCCAGGCGGCCATGCGGCGGGAAAGCAGACGGGCCTCGGCAGAGCTCAGGCCAAGTTCATTCCTCAGCTGCCCGGCTATTTGGCTCTCCAGGGTTTTACGCCGAACACAACTGACTTGATATTTCAGCCGTTGTCGATACTCTTTTTCTCTTCCCATATCCTCTTCCTTCACAGGCGTCGTGGGTTACCCACAACCAGCCGCCTTCGGATTCCCTCCGGTCCTCCGGCGTCCGGTCGCTGGATAACCTTACCGAATGGGCGACTTCAGCTTCCAGCTCACCATCGCCGAAACTTCCTGAAGTATCCCCTTCCCTGGAGCCGCCCTGATTCTTCTCCAAGCTCCTCGATCACCATGACCGAACGCTCCAGGTATTTCCACTCAGCCACAATTGTTCGATAGCGTTGAAAGGCGTGTTCATCATAGGGTCCTAATGATTGGATATGTCGATGCTGAACCTTACTGTCGTATCGAACAGCCTGTACGATTCTCATATACCTGTTCCCATTGCTTGATGAATAAGCGATAACGAACATGTCATATTAAACCATTATATCAGGGTTGAAGAAGTCTGAGATATCTTGTAATTATGGTCAACCCGGCCCGGCTGGATAAACAGTCATTTGTTGTTTCAATTCTGTCTATTTCACAGTTGACAACGGATCCGTTTTCAGTCATTATTAAGTCACCTCCTGGGTGTTTTGTTTTGTTGTCTAATTCATTATGCCACAAGGAGGTATTTTATTCTATAGGTGAAAATCGCTCAATTTAGGTTATAGGAATTAGCTCATTTGGCAGATAATTCAGCCAACCGATGCATGTCTTCTTTCGTATGCTTATATAGATCTTTATAAA
>CBDUZM010000603.1:0-2063 GCA_965371685.1 uncultured Spirochaetaceae bacterium
TTATTAGGCCTTTTCCGGCGTCAGGGCGTCAGGGCGCCAGGTTGACAGCTTTGGGCGCTCTCTCCCACGGTTTACTCTGGTGCCACTCCTCTATCCAATCTTCAGGCATTACGAGGGATAGAGCGGCGATATCGCCTAAATAATGATCCAGGACCGATTTTTTTATCTCCACTCCCCTGGTAAGAGCGGGAAAAGCCCTGTAATACTCCTTCTCCACAAGAGGCTTCAGCACATCCCAGTCTTTAGATACACTTCCTCCCACGATGATCAGACGGGTGTCTAAAAGGGCGGTGGCATTGGCAAGCCCCCGGGCAAATATCAGGGCGGCCCGTCGAATAATTTTTAGAGCGTTACTGTTTCCTTCCCGGTAGAGGTTGAAAACCTCCACGGTAGACAGGCCATCGTCACCGGCAAGGAGCGCATAATCCCTTGCAATGGACGGCCCGGATACAAATGCTTCAAGATGGCCGAAGCCGCCGCATCCGCACTGGGGCTGGTTCTCGTCATCGCAGGTCATGAAAGTGTGACCGAGGTGCATTGCGTTGTTGTTCTTGCCTGTAAGGAGACGGCCGTCCACATACGCTCCGGCGCCAATACCCGTGCTCCATGTCACGTAGATAAGGTTGTCTTCGCCTGCGCCGGCACCGAAAAGCCTCTCCGCCACCACGGCGGTTATGCAGTCGTTGCCCATTCTCAAACCTTTGTACAGAGGCCGGAGCTTCTCCTCCATGGGAATTTCTGTCCAGTTGTTGGGGATGACGTTTCTTCCTTTGGCCAGTCCGCCGCAGAGGTTGGGTGATACTACTACGAGTTTCCCGTTTCGTCTTTCGAAGGGACTGCAGGTGCTTATGCCCAGGGCAGCGATAGTTGCCTTCTTCACCTCCGCCATTTGACAAACAGTATCGATCATGCGGTCGATCTGTCCGGGCAGAGATGCGTTGTCCCCCCTCTTGACTGTGGGCTGGTAAACTTTGGCCAGTAATCCGTTTTTACTGGAAACGCTGGCTGTGACTTTAGTCCCGCCTATATCTACGGCGGCCAGGATTGATTCGCTCATGAGCTTTCAACGAAATCGATCAACTTCTGTTTTTATTGCACGGATATGGTCCGGGCCTGTTCCGCAGCAGCCTCCGATTATAAAAGCTCCCGCCTTGATGAGCTCCTCTACACGAGCAGCCATATCTTCAGGCATCTGAAGGAACACGGTCTGTCCGTCTCGCAGTTTGGGAAGGCCTGCATTGGCCTGGATTAAAATGGGTTTTTCAGAGAGCTTCCCGAGCTCCCGGGTAATTGGGATCATCTGTTCTATACCGTTTCCGCAGTTGGAACCTATTATGTCTGCGCCTGCCTTACTCAGCTCTCGAACAGCGGTCTTGAGATCCACGCCCATCATAGTCTTGAATCCTCCGGGAGAGGCGTCGAAGGTCATCGTGCAGATTATATCGGTATCGTAAGAAAGAGCCTTTGCAGCCTGAACGGCGGCCTGAACGGCACAGACAGCTTCCTCAATAGCAGTCATGGTTTCTATACAGACCGCTTTCACACCGCCTTTAAGAAGGGCTGTGATCTGCCGGTAAAAGGCGCTCCTGAGCTCCTCCGCCGAAAGATCCCCAAGGGGAGCGAGAAATTCTCCGGTAGGTCCGACGGACGCGGTAACGACGGCGCCGGGAGCTCCTTCGAGAGAGAGACGGGCGCCTGCCTCGTTGAGCTCCTCGGTACGGTCTTCCAGCCTGTATCGTTTCAGCTTTATGGGGGAACCTCCGAAAGTATTGGTCAAGACCATGTCCGCCCCTGCCGAGGCGTATTCAGAGGCTATCGATCTTACCAGGTCCGGATGGGAGATATTCCACTCTTCGGGACAGTCGCCGGAACCCATACCATTTGCCTGAAGAAGAGTGCCCCAGGCGCCGTCGGAAACGAGATATTTCTTTTCTGCGAGCTTCTCGAGCAGGATACCCATGATTTTTCCCCGGTATTGGTAAGGAGACTGCAATTCCTGATTCTGAATGCCCATTCTACTGCTAAAGCTCGATTATTGTCAAAGCCGACGAAGCTGATCGGAG
>CBDUZM010000604.1:0-2059 GCA_965371685.1 uncultured Spirochaetaceae bacterium
ACCCGAATACAAGAAAGGCAGCCGGGTACAATAATTTCCCCATATATACAAAGTATAGAGGGGAGTTCCATGCCAATATTCTCCCTGAGTCTGTGCTCAAAAAGAAGCCCTATCCCATCCGCCTCCTCATTAGCCTGGGCGCATCTATTATTACATCCTGGCCGCAATCAGATATCTGGCGAAAGACACTTGAAGCCCTGGATTTCTTCGTCTGTATAGACCGTCAGCTAACCGCAGATGCAGCCTATGCCGATATCGTGCTCCCGGCAACAACCTACTATGAAATACAGTCATACATGGTATATGGCTCTATTTTTAAAATTCGGGAAAAGGTAATAGAACCGATCGGTGAGGCCAGGAGCGATTTCTTCATACTATCGGAGCTTGCTCGTCTCCTTGGCTATGGTCATCTTTATCCACAAACAGAAGAAGAGATCCTCTCCCGAGTGCTCAAAGGTTCCGGCTTTACTCCCGATGATGTCCGTACTGCTGGCGGGACTGTGCAGATTCCTACAGTCATGATGCAGTATAAGAAGTGGGAAAAGGGATTATTACGAGCGGACGGGCAATACGGGTTTGAAACACCATCAGGAAAGTTGGAGATTGCATCCTCTATTCTGGAGGAGTACGGTTACGATTCACTACCGGTATATACTGAACCCGGAGAAAGCCCGCTTTCTCAGCCGCGGCTTGCAAAACAAGTCCCGCTCGTTTTCAACTCGGGGGCCCGTTCAAATGTTGACTTGCACGCATTACATCACACCATTCCGGCATTAGCTGAGAAAAAACCTGTGCCCACGGTGATGATAAATACGTTGGATGCCACAAAGCGCAGCATAGAAAATGGGGATTTTATTTACATAAAAACAAAGCGTGGCCAGGTCGGAATGTATGCCTACGTCACCGACGATATTGTATCGGGTGCTGTAGAGGCCAGTGGAATGGGTGGTGGGGCTATAGGCCGAAAAGCGTGGCGGGATGCATGTATAAATGACCTCACCGATATTCATCGCTTCGACCCAATTTCCGGCTTTCCGGTTTACAAAGCATTGCTCTGTGAGGTGGTTAAGTCATCAGACGGTAATAAAGGTATTATCAAGGGATCCGGAGAATATTCGCTTGATGACACTGTCGAGGAGCAACAAACAAATCATGTCGTATACCTCGATCACAATGCGACCACACCTATTCATCGGGAAGTCAAAGAAGCCATGATCGAATTAATGGGGTGTTATGGAAATCCTTCAAGTATATATTCTATGGGGAAAGAGGCTCGCGACGCAGTTGAGGCAGCTCGCAGGAGTGTTGCCGCATTGATAAACTGCACGGCGCGACGCATTACTTTTACCGGTAGTGGTTCAGAGGCAAATAACCTTGCCATAAAGGGAGTAGCTTTTGCCAATGCGAATAGGAGAAATCATATAGTCACCAGTTCCATAGAGCACCCATCAGTACTCAGTGCCTGCCGGTGGCTTGAAAAGCAGGGTTTTTCGGTTACCTATCTTCCGGTTGATACTGAAGGAAGGGTAAACCCATATGACCTGGAAGCTGCAGTCACTGACAAAACTTGTCTCGTAAGTGTAATGCTGGCCAATAACGAGACGGGCGCCATCCAACCTATTATTGAACTGACAGGTATAGCTAAAGAGCGCGGGGCGCTATTCCATACCGATGCGGTACAGGCTGCTGGTAAGATTACGATAGATATAGAGGAGCTTGGAGTAGATTTACTAACAATGTCGGCACATAAATTCTATGGCCCCAAGGGTGTCGGTGCCCTGTATGTACGAAAAGGGACTGTTCTGGATCCCCTTGTGAGTGGAGGTCATCAGGAGAAGGGATTACGCGCCGGAACCGAAAACGTCATGGCGATCGTCGGTTTGGGCAAGGCTGCTGAACTTGCAATCGATCATATTCCTCAGATGGATAGCATACGGGAACTACGCGATAGGCTGGAAAATGGTATTAAAGAACTGATTTCTGATGCGAAACTTAATGGTCCCAGGGAACAGCGGTTACCCAATACTTGCAACCTAACATTGCCGGGAATACGAGGGGA
>CBDUZM010000605.1:0-2043 GCA_965371685.1 uncultured Spirochaetaceae bacterium
TCTCTCCGACCGGAATACATACATTGGCCTCCGCCAACGCATCTGTGACAGCACAGGATGCGAGTTTGACCGGTATCGGGAGAATTATGAGAAAGAGTATGCCAATCTCATCAACCCTGAGGCTTACAAAGAGAGGATTGTGAGTCATTTCCGTATGCTGTGGGATAGATACCTGGCGCAGGAGTGGAAACGAATCCTCCCGATGCTCCGGGATTCGGTGGCGGCTTTCGAATCCATAGACTACTCGGGGAAACCGGTAAACGAAGTCCTGCTCAAAATCATCGACCGTGAGGAGATTCCTTCCAAGTGGACAAATTGGTTCTCGACGGCGGAGGAGATTATCTTTATCCCTTCCACCCATATCGGACCCTACCTGTTGATGTTCGACGACAGTGTAAAAACCGTGAGGATTGTAGGCCGGGCGCGGATCCCGGAGGGCGCCGGTGTGCGCTCAACCGCACTGGACCGCTCGGAGCTCCTAATGCGTATAAACGCCTTGAGCGATGACACACGGCTCCGCATTCTCGAGCTTATAGCGCAGGATGGAGAGCTGAGCACCCAGGATATAATGGACAAAACCGATCTTAGCCAGTCCAGCGCTTCAAGACATTTAAGCCAGCTCACGGCAACGGGCTACCTCGTGGCACATCACAACGACCGGGTAAAACGTTTCCGCCTGCGTCAGGATCGTGTCGACGATACCTTCAAAGCCCTGAAAGATATTTTGAAATAAGGAGGACACTATGACAGATCCAATGTTCTTTAACGACGATTCTATGCTGATAGAAGGGAAAATCCACTATAAAGAGCTGATCGAAGAAGCCAGGCATTGCCGCCTCGCGGCGCGTCTTAAAAGAGGCGCCTTAATATGCGTTGCATTGGCCGATCTGGGTGAGCTTCTCATCAGGACAGGCCGGAAACTGCAGGAAAGATACAGGCAGGAAGAGCTTTACAGCCGGATGCCGCGCCGGCTGAGGACCGGCTAAATTTCCTCCACTCTGAAAGGAATCTCCAGATGCCCGGCGATGGCTTTTCCCATGGCTTCCAGCGTAGCCTTCCCCGAGCTCTCTTCGAGCATGTGAGCCCCTCCGGGGACTTCGATGTTAAGCCTGGAGATACGGGCACGCATCTCGAGGTTCCGGTTAAATCGACCCATAAAACCTGTTGAATTTTTCTTCGGCAGGTTGACGAGTGCGATCCGCCGTAAGACAACGGCCTCTATCGGGCCGAGATCGCGGACACGCACCTGAGTCCAGGGAATGCTGCTGAAAATCCCGAAATAGAAAACGGCTCTCTTCCCTTTCTTTTCGAACACGATATTCCGGGAAAGGGCGGAAATCAGCAGTGAGGTGATCATCAGCAGAAAAAAAATAACCGTCCCCATCAGCCTGTTGCCGCGCAGATCCTGATCAGGATTAAAGCTCAGCAGAAATGAGACAAGAAGAACGATGAAGACAAGAAAATACCCGATGCGGTAGACATGGCTCTTCATCATTGTAAGACGGCCGCCGTTTTCGAACTTCAGGCGGTAGCGTGAACGCAGGGATATCATGGGGGATTAAAGCAGGCGAAGCTGTGGCCGTCCTCATGCTCGATCAGCTCCGGCGTTTCCACCGAACACCTGTCCAGCCGATGGACACAGCGGGGATGAAAAGAACAACCGGGAGGAGGCTTCACGGCGCTCGGCACGTCCCCCTCGAGGATAATTTCCTCAGGGCTTATATCGGGATCGGCCACGGGCACCGAAGACATGAGCGATATGGTATAGGGATGCCGGGGGCGGCTGTAGATAGCCTCGGCGTCGGTAATTTCGACGATTTTCCCCAGGTACATGACGGCAATGCGGTCGGAAATGTACTGCACAACACTGAGATCGTGGGCGATGAAGATATAGGTAAGCTGGAACTCTTCCTGCAGCGAAATCAGCAGGTTCAGGATCTGGGCCTGGATCGAAACATCGAGAGCCGAAACCGGCTCATCGCAGATGATCAGCGACGGCGTCAGGGCCAGTGCCCGTGCAATACCGATACGCTGGCGCTGTCC
>CBDUZM010000606.1:0-2041 GCA_965371685.1 uncultured Spirochaetaceae bacterium
ATTCACATACATACAATGACCGATAGACTTAAGAAGATCTTCCTGTTTCTCCCTCTCACTCAAGTCGTAAAGCTCATGCAGGGGCTATGGTTTGGGGTTCGTTGGCAGGATTTCCTGACCAGCATCGGTGTAATCATAGGTCTTGCCATAGTAGGGATTATTGTCTCGGCGTTAACTTTCAGGTGGGAGTAGATCTCACCAGATTCGGGGAAGTAATCGATACCGGACTTTTCCAGCATAATCTGCGTAGCCGGGAAGTTTTTCTTTTAAAGTACGGTCTTCCAGTGCTGTACGTATTATGAACAAAATTGCGTCTAATGTTCCCGGAACGAGTGCCCACCATGAGCCGAGAACGAGAGGTGTGCACAGAACGAAGAATGGTTCCTACGTACATAGGATGTCTGATGTATCGGTATGGCCCCGTAGCGATGACCCTTTGTTCCCGATCCTCCTGGATACGCACCATCCGGGAGAGGTAGGGTTTGCCGCCATCACCCGCCAAATCAGGACCGCTGCTGCAAAAAGGCCGACCCATCCTATAATTCGAGCGACGAGTGTCGTGGAAGACCACCCGAACCTTCCGGCATCCAGAGCAGCGACCAGGATCATGGCAAGCATCAGAGCAGTATGGGCGCCCATAATTAGCCTGTCCCAGCCTTCCACATTCCCTGCAATACTTCCACGTTCCTTCATCAACTCAGGATCCTTACGCCACCCCCACACCATCAAGGCAATCGAAAAAGTAAAGAAGGAAATTAAAAAGGCCCACCCCTCCAGCCAGTCCAACCGACCGGCCGGTAAAAAAATAACGACGGAGAACAAGATAATACCGGAAAAAATACGGCCCAAACGAAGGACTGCCGACTGTCTCGAAGAAGATCTATTCGGTTTCATTTATTCATCCAACCCCCGTGAAACCAGGACGGCGTTCATCTTGTCCGCCATCATCTGGATAGCCCTGGCTGCCTGGGGAAGAAATCTGCTCATAGATATAAAACCGTGGATCACTCCCGGATAGCACATATGCTCACATGGAACACCTGCCTCGACTAATTTATGGGCATAAGCCTCGCCTTCATCTCTCAACACATCGAATTCGGCTGTAACGATAAGAGCCGGGGGAAGATCCTGCAAGCTTTCGGCCAGCAGAGGGGAGGCGTAAGGATTGGTCCAGTCCTTTTTATCGGGAAGGTATTGAGAACGCAACCATTCCATAGCCCGCCGTGTAAGCATGAATCCCTCCTCAAATCGAGAATAGGTGTCAGTATCCATGCTCGCAATGTCCGTGCCCGGATAGATCAATATCTGGTAAGCTATTTCCGGACCGTTGCGGTCTCTCGCCATCTGCGATACTGCCGCCGCCATGCTGCCGCCTGCACTGTCTCCGGCTACTGTAATTTTCCCGCCATTCCCATGTAAACTCCCACTGTTTTCCGATACCCAGGTCAATGCCGAATAGGCGTCTTCTATACCGGCGGGAAAAGTATTTTCCGGCGCCAACCGGTAATCTACCGATATGACGACGGCATTCGCTCTTCTTGAAAACGATCTGCAGATGCCGTCATGAGTGTCAACATTCCCATAGACCATGCCCCCCCCATGAAAGAAGAGAAGGATCGGAAGATCCTTTTGCTCGGAAGGTGTATAGATACGGAGCGCCAGCTTCCCCCCCGGTCCGTCGACAAGGCTGTCCTCGACCCGCAATACTCTCTCTTTTCGTCCCTGACCAAGAAAAGCGTTTCTATCGGCATTTTTCCGGTTCCATTCCGCGGGTTTATCAGTTCTTAGATGGAACCTTTTAAAAATATTCATGATTCTCAGTATCAGCGCTACCCTGATGTCGAGATTTCCGTAAGGCGTTCGGGTAAACTGCCGTAATATGAGCAAAATCATCAACGGTGCAAAGAGGAGGATAAGCAGAATGAGAACGACAACTTCCAGAACAACCATAACTTCCCTAACCCATGGCGTCGAATATCTAAATTCTATCTGCACAATAATTCAATTAAGCTCTTTGCAAGGTTTGAGAAAATCGCTTCCT
>CBDUZM010000607.1:0-2040 GCA_965371685.1 uncultured Spirochaetaceae bacterium
CCAGGTTTAATGTGGCCAATTCTATGTCCGCAAATACCGGTATGGCATTCACCTTGAGAACGGCGCTCGCAGTTGCGATAAAGGTGTAAGGCGGCACGATCACTTCATCACCTGCCGATATACCGAGCGCGACAAGGGCCATTTCCAGCGCCGCTGTTCCGTTCGTGCAGGTTACCCCGAAGCGCGCATCCTGGAATTCGGCGAACCTTCCTTCAAATTCCCGCACCTTTTCGCCGTACCACCATTTTCCGCTGTCGAAAACTTCCAGCAGGGCATTTCTTTCCGAATCGTCGAATATGGGCCAGATGGGCCATGAATCCTTTTCCCGTACAGGCGTTCCGCCTTTTACAGCAAGTATGGACATTTCAACGCACCTCCTCGAGCATATCTAATACAGTTTTCGTGAATAAAGCCTCAATGGAATCTTTATAGGGAAATTCCGCGTAGAATTTCGGCGCCGAGTAGCAGGCGTAGTCCCTCTCCTTTTTATAGGCGGCCGCAGTGGGAATGTAGCCTATGTTCCCGTTGGCATACCCGGCGGGAAATGTACCGGGAAAGCGGTCCTTTATTGTCAGCCCGAGCTCGCAGAAAACCTCTCCCGGAAGGGCTGCGATATTTACTTCCCCCAGTTTCAGGATTTGAACCGGCACGTTTTCAAGAAAAGGCTTTTCCTTCAATACGGAAAAAGCTGTTTTCGCGTCTTTCAGCCATTCGTCCGCAAATCGCCGGCTCTTCTCTTTTTCGAAGTCCTTGAAAGTATCGAGCAGCCTGCCGGCCTCTTTTTGTATGTCCTTTACAGGGCAGATGTCGTATGGGATTCCGATCCTTTCAAGCCGTGCTTTAATTACGGATCCGGACATCGGCCGGCGATGCTCGAGGGCTTTTCTGAAGCGTGAAGCAAGATGTTTTCCGTAGAATTGTATATCCTTCTCAGTTCCCGCTCCCCACCGGACCTTGTTGCGGAAGGGATCGATGTTGCCGCAGAAACCCTGCATAAAGAGAAGCCGATCACCCTCTTTCTCGATCTCTCCGCAGAAGCGTCCCGGAAAATCGGCGGAGACGGCGGTATTCCGGCCCAGAGTGACGGGATGACAGGCGTAGTTTGCCAGGTAGATATTCAGGTCCTCTCTCTCGAAAGCGAGAATCCCCAGTTGTGTGTCAACCGGTTCGAGTGTTCCGTTGACCCTGTTGAAACCAATGGGTTCTATCTCTTCGATATTCCAGCGAATTTCGGCAGGCTGCAAGTCTTTTCGAGCGTCTTCTACCGCTTCGAAGGTCTTTTCTGAAACCGCGGCCAGATAGTCCTTGTCGACATTACCCATGCCTCTTAAAAACATCGACGGCGGTCCGGAATGAGTATGGGTGAATGAGAGCAGGATGTTTTCTGCCGGAAGACCGAAGCGGTCTTCAATCCCGAATTTCAAATGGTCGGAAAAGTTGATGGAAAATCCTATCAAGTCATAGGCGGCAATAAGGCATCTCGTACCGGCTAAATCTTCTAAAAAGAGCGTCCGCACTTTCAGGTCGTCGAGAACTGAATTCGCTTTCCTCCCCAGGTATATGCCGTATCCTACAAGAGGGAAGGGCGGGGAAGGTGTTATAACACGGTCTCCAAAACCGGCTTTCATCATATGGTACCCCCGGCAGATCAGTCTTCAGGCGCTGATTACATAAGCTTCGATAAAGTATCATAGAAAAAGGAAAATGCAAAGATCTTCTCGAAAAACCCCGTACTTTATTATTTTACAGGTAATAAGCTTTAATAGTCGTTCTTTCGGTTGTAATATTCCACTAAATAGTCGTATGTTCTTTTCTTGACCCGGGCTTCATTAAGCTTGAAGCCGATTTTCCTGCAGATAGACTGGATTTTTTCAGGTTTCAATGGATATGTTTTATTTTTTGGGTTTAGTTCGATGAATTTCTTTTTTGACAGGATCGAGGAGAGCTGTGCTTCTAACAAAGCCCTCTCGAGTGTGGCTGCTTCTCCTTTGGCTCTCTGCAGCTCAGCTCCAACTTCTTTTTTATTAGATATTTTCTCTT
>CBDUZM010000608.1:0-2036 GCA_965371685.1 uncultured Spirochaetaceae bacterium
GTAGCCCCCCCGATCCTCCCTACATCTGCCGATGAAGCACCGGATGCCGCTCACCGTCTCCCGTGCATCGTGATCCCCGATGGAGAAATCCATGCCGCAGGAGGGATAGATCAACGTGCCGTCAGACGCAGCGATGAGAGAAAGCCCCCCGTACATCTGGTTGGAACGCAGGTACCGCTCGTTTCCCCAGTCTTCAGGATCGAAGGTGGGTCCATCCTCGTACCTGAGCTGCTCAAGGGATCTCCGGGTACTGCCGTCGTCCCCGGAGGTCTGGTAAAAATTGTGGTCGAAGTAGGTCTGCTCGCCGTTCTTCCACATCCGCGCAATCGCCTCGTTGCCGGCGCCGATGGTAACACGCTGGAAGACGACTTGCACGAACCTGTTGCTCACCGGGTCATGGCGCCATGCGAAGGGCCCTACTTCCTTGTCGAAACCCCTCTGCCGCGGCCACTGCTCGTGCAGCATGCGCCACTCCGTCCACGTCTCTCCATTGTCCTCGGATGTCCGAATTTGGTGTCCTTCCTGCCAGTCGTCATATCGCTCGTAACTGAGCCTCTCTTCCCTCCGCAGTCCGTTTCCAAGATATCGAACGGCCACTACTGCCCCGCCCCTCTCCTCCGAATACGGAGCATAGATTTCACGCCTGACGTGTACATTTTCTTTCATCTATTGACTCCTTTTCTTAGATTATCATGATACAAGTCAAGGGGCAAAGGCTCACGGGTGGAAATAAAGGTCCTTAAAATATCTGGACAAATATAAAATTATACTTTATATTTGACATATGATTAATAGAAACCTGGCAGTCGTCCTGCGGGAGTGCTCCCGGGAGTATCCGGTAGTAGCGATAATTGGCCCCCGTCAAAGCGGAAAGACCACTCTCGTTCAATACGTTTTTCAAGAGTATGACTATATAACTCTGGAGAGTTTGGATAACAGGGAAAGGGCAAGTGCAGATCCGCGGGGTTTTTTGGAGGATTGCGGAAAAAGAATCATACTGGATGAAATCCAGCGTGTTCCTTCCTTATTTTCATATCTACAAGAATATGTAGATCGCAGCGAGGAGGCAGCGCAGTATATCTTGACAGGTTCCAATCAGTTTATTCTGATGGAAAAGATAGCTCAATCTCTTGCCGGCCGTATTGTAACCTTGAAACTGTACCCTTTTACCGCGAATGAAATCTATTTCAAACGTGAATACCATTGTTTAAAGGAAGTATTCACCCCGGATCCACGCAGTAAAAGACCGAATCCCGATCTTGCAGAGATTATCCTGAAAGGTATGTATCCGCGTATTCACGATAAAAATTTGAATCCTCGACGGTGGATTGAAAGTTACCTGGAAACATACGTCGAAAGAGATGTACGTTCATTAGTCAATGTGAATGACCTGCGTACTTTTGAAAACTTCCTAAAAATATCAGCTTCTTACTCCGGCCAGCTGCTGAACTATGCCGGCATATCTAATCATATCGGGGTCTCACAACCAACAGTAAAAAAATGGCTTTCAGTTTTGGAAACAAGCGGAATAATTTTCATTCTACCGCCACACTACCGGAACTATTCTAAAAGAATAGTAAAAACTCCGAAGCTGTACTATACCGATACCGCCGTTCTCTGCTATTTGTTATCAATAAAGTCGACAGAACACTTGAAATCGCACCCCCTCTATGGAAATATTTTTGAAACCTTCATAATAAGCGAATTCTGCAAACGAATCATGCATATCGGCGAGAAGCCCTCTCTGTATTTCTGGAGAGATAAAACGGGAAATGAAATCGATCTCATCGTGGAGGACGGTCTTACCTTAACCCCGTTTGAGATTAAACTATCCAGGACATTCTCAAGCTCCTTCTTTGAGAACATAGAACGATGGTTTGCGCTGAAAGGCAACAATAACAAAAAAGGGTTTTGTATTTACGCAGGCGACACGACTATTGGAAAGGATAAAGATATCGGTGCATATCCGTGGTACACATTTTAAAGGAGCAGTTTAAAAGCAGGCGGCTTCAGCTCTATGGGAGATTATTAATTGT
>CBDUZM010000609.1:0-2015 GCA_965371685.1 uncultured Spirochaetaceae bacterium
TCCCCGTAACCAGATCGATTTCATAGATAACTGGGAGGTGGAACGCTATAGAAGCAAGGTAGGCACATCGGCGGGTAAAAAAGGGAGGCTCGATGAAAAGATTGCGCTCGTTACCGGTGCGGCTCAGGGTTTCGGTAAGGGCATTGCCGAGTTTCTGGCTGCCGAGGGCGCCAATGTGGTAATTGCAGATATGCAGTCGGATATGGCAGGAGAAACCGCCCGGGTGCTGAACGAACGGCACGGTGAAGGGAGAGCCTTTGCCGTTGAAACTGATGTGGGGGATGAAATCTCTGTAGCCCGTATGGTCGAGGATGCAGTTCTATGCTACGGTGGTTTGGATCTTTTCATAAGCAATGCCGGAATCCTTAAAGCGGGAAGCCTCGAGGAGCTGGATCTTCAGAGTTTCGAACATGTGACCAGGGTAAATTACACCGGATACTTTCTCGGCGTAAAATATGTCTCTCGAATCATGAAAATCCAGCATCGCTTCGATGACCGCTGGGTTATGGACATCATTCAGATAAATTCAAAGTCAGGCCTGGAAGGAAGCAACAGGAACTTTGCCTACGCCGGAGGCAAAGCCGGAGGCATAGGCCTTACTCAGAGCTTTGCCCTGGAACTGGTTAAGGAGAATATCAAGGTAAATGCAATTTGTCCGGGAAATTTTTTCGACGGCCCGCTCTGGTCTGACCCGGAAAAAGGCCTCTGTGTTCAGTATTTGAAAGCAAACAAGGTGCCGGGCGCTGCAAATTTGGCCGATGTGAGGAAATTCTATGAGTCTAAAGTTCCCATGGGCAGGGGATGCCGGATAGAGGATCTGACCAGGGCTGTCCTCTACGTAATAGAGCAGGAATACGAGACGGGCCAGGCTGTTCCGGTGACCGGCGGCCAGATCATGCTGAAATAGGTGCAAACCATGGATTACTGCATCGCTGTCTTCGATGTCGGCAAAACCAACAAAAAGCTTCTAATTTTCGATCCGAAATTACAGATAGTCGATTCCGCATATCATTCCTTTCCGGAACTGGAGGAGAAGGGGATTAGGTATGAGAACACAGGGGAGATTAATTCATGGTTTATGGATCAGCTGAAACGTTTCGCGGACGATTACCCCATCCGTGTTATATCTGTGGCTGCTCACGGCGCCACCTTTGCCGCGGTGGATGACCGCGGGGAGCTCGTTTTCCCGGTAATATCGTACACCACGGAGGTGGATGAAGCTTTTCACAGGGAGTTCTACAATGCATTCGGAAAAAGCTCCGATCTTCAGAGAGTAACAGCCACCCCTCACATGGATGCTTTAGTAAATGTGGCCAAGGGTATTTACTTCGCCGGGAAGAGTTTTCCGTCTGAATTCCGCCGTACTGTGAGTATTCTCAATTATCCGCAGTATTTCGGAGCGGTGTTGACGGGAAATTTCGGCGCCGAATCCACCTATGTGGGCTGCCATACCTACCTTTGGGATTTCCGGGAGAAAACATGGTCGTCCGTTGCCCGGGACATGGGTATAGTCGACCTGCTGCCGAAAAAGGTGGGCCGCCCCTGGGATATATTGGGAAGAGTAAAACCCGGTGTGGCGAGAGAAACAGGTCTTTCCCCGGACACTCTGGTAACCATGGGAATCCACGATTCCAATGCGTCTCTCCTTCCCTACCTGATAGGGACAGAGGAAGAGTTCGTGCTGAATTCCACAGGAACCTGGTGTGTGATAATGCATCCCACCGACGAAGTTGTTTTCAGCAAAGAGGATATCGGGAAAGTCGTTTTCTATAACCTGGATGCTTTTTTTCGTCCTGTGAAAACGGCGATCTTTACCGGAGGCATTGAATTCGACACTTATACGGAGCTCTTCCGGAAGCACACCGGCGAAGAACCGGATACCGGTTTCGACAGGAAAATCTATAAGCGTTTGCTCGAGGAAAGACGACTATTTATTCTACCCACTGTTTTCAGAGGAACAGGCCAGTTTCCCGATTCACCGCCGAGGGCCGTTGAAGATGGAGTGGTGTTCCCTC
>CBDUZM010000610.1:0-1996 GCA_965371685.1 uncultured Spirochaetaceae bacterium
GTTGTAGCCCAGCAGATGACTCGGGCAGTAAGCAGTGCAGAGGCCGCAGCCCGAGCAGGCGGCCATCATCTTTCGGATGGTGTTTGTAAGAGATTGCCTCTTTGCTTCGATAAGCTTGTGATCGGATGGGAGAACGATTATGCCCCTTGTTGTTTTGGTAACAGGCGCTTCGAGATCGGTTTCGATCTCGCCTTGCAGGGGCCCTCCTACAACCACGGAAAATTCATCTATGGTCGGACCTCCGCAGAGATCTATCACTTCGCTGAGAGTCGTTCCTATTCCGGCCGACACTACCGAGGGCTCTTTCACCGCGCCGGCGCATGTCAGGATGTGCCTCGTCACCGGTTTGGATTCAACTACTGCTTCATAGATATTTTTTATCGTTTCCACGCTTAAGACGACGGCGTTTTCGTTCAGATTGTTTACGGGATCTGTCGGTCGGATCTCTATGAAAGGCATTCCTCTGATTATTTCCATAATCTCCGCCGTTCCGGAGAAATCCTCTTCCTTAACGGCAATAATCGCCTTTCCGGCATTCCATGCCTCAATAAGAAGGTTGAGTCCTTTCAGGATTTTAAGGTAATCATGTTTCAAAAGATACGAAGAACCGGCGAGTATAGGCTCGGAATCCGCGGCGTCTGCAATAATGGTATCCCATTTACCTTTGAGTTTTTTGACCAGGTCTGTCCCGACTACTCCTTTTTCCCTGATACAACGGAGGATGAAATCTCTGTCCGGGTGCAATTCCTGCGGCGGTCCCTCGTTACTGCTTACTGAAGACAACCTTTCCCTCCTCATCCACAAGATCCACTATGGCCGGTATCACACAATCCACGGGTTTTTTATTGGTGTATTCTGTCTGCCGGCACGAGCTGCCCTGTGATATCAGGACCATCTCACTATATCCGGCGCCTACGAGATCGAGGGCAACAATATAGTCCCCCTTCGGGGCGCCGTTCTGACCGCAGAGCTCCACGAGAAGGTAAGAGGCCCCGTCGATGTTATCTTCTTTGACGCTGGATACAACCGTACCGACGACTTTTGCAAAGACCATAGCTCTCTCTTTAAACTACTTTCTATAAACCAGCTTCCCATGAATCTCGATATTATCGACAATAGCGATAATAGCCGCATCGCTGGGCTTGCCTTCGGTAGTAGAGGTCATGCGGGAGCTGCTGCCGGATACGTAAAAGACTATCTCGCCTGCACCAGCCCCTACACTGTCCATGGCAACCAGGTAGTCTCCTTTACCCTCCATGGTAGAAGGATCTATCTTGTCGAGAAGAAGGAGCTTTATCCCCTCTATTTTCGGTTCTTTTCTGGTGGAGACTACCGTTCCGATTACCTTTGCCAGTACCATGAGTCTTTCCCTCTACAGACTTTAATCCGATTTTCCCTCGGCGGTTCTGCCGGTTATATCGGACAACCGCTTTTCAACGATTTCTCTGCTTACGAGAACTTCGGATTCCTCTCCCGCAATGTAGATTCTTCCGTATCTGCCGAAACCTGTAACATTGATGATGTTGATGTGAGAAGCCTTCTCCGCTTCGTTGGCCGCGTAATAGGCGTAACCGGCCGGCTCGATTTCCAAAACATAGAGAGTGTCTCCCCTTAAGACCATGTTGCCGTATCGGATCTTATTGATGAGTTGAGCGTGGTGGTCATCCAGGCTTTTTATCAGCTGGCTTGTTAAAACAGTGGGTTTCATCTTGTCTTCTTCAGCCCGATCTATGGCATTGAGAATCGACTGACCGGCCTGCCGGGCATCCGCCTGGCTTTCCGAGTGCACTTCTAAAAGACCGAAGAGTCTTTCCACGATCTGAAAACCCGGTTTGACATTGGTTGTTTTCAGCGCAATGTCGGTCAGCCTGTTTATTTCGATTCCCGGCGATATTTCGACAATACAGCAGGCCTGGCCCGATACAGGGAAGTAACCTTTGGAAACTGTCGCCATGAATGAGGCCATCTGAAGCTGCAGAGAATCGAGGAAACTGTA
>CBDUZM010000611.1:0-1969 GCA_965371685.1 uncultured Spirochaetaceae bacterium
ATAATTTATACCAGCCATCAGTATATACGACAACCGGGTTTCCTGCAAGTGTAAAAAGCGATTGACGCCAGGCGCCCAAACACCTTATCCTTCCAACAATACAGATGCCGGGAGTTGCTTCTAATGAAGAAAGTGAGAATCGTTTCGTTAATGGCCAGGGAGGTCTACGATCAGGTTATAACCGGGGCATCTGCAGAGAAGCTCAGGTCTTTTTCGGATGTCCGGCTCAACCACCTCGACGAACCGCCGTCAGGCGCCGATATGGCTGACCTGTTGAAAAACACCGACGGCTGCCTGACCGGCTGGGGAGTCTGCATACCGGAAGCTGCAATAGCCGGCACGGAGACCCTCAGGATAATCGGCCATACAGCAGGCAGTGTAAAACCGGTAGTGCCGCAGATTGCCTTCACCAAGGGAATCACGGTTCTGAGCGCATGGCGAATAATGGCCAGGTCGGTGGGGGAAATGGCCCTTGCTCTGGCGATTGCGGGATTAAGAAACTATGCAGCCCATGACTATGCCTTTAAGAGCAAGGGAACACCCGGAGATCCTCTTTTACGCGGACCCTCGACTAAAGGAGGCCTTCGTCACACCTTTGGGCTTCACCACAGCACTGTCGGAATAATAGGCGCCTCTGCCGCGGGACGGTACTTTATTAAATTGCTCAAGGCTTTCGGTAAGGATGTACGTATTCTCGTATTCGATCCCTATCTGACTCATGAAGATGCCGGGACACTGGGGGTAAAAACGGTTTCCCTGGCAGAGCTCCTAACATCTTCAGATGTTGTATCACTTCATGCCCCCCATACCAAAGAGACAAGTGGAATGATGGGGAAAAATGAGTTTGCAATGATGAAAGACGGAGCGCTCTTCATCAACACGGCCCGCGGCGCTCTCGTAGACCACAATGCACTGTATGAAGAATTGAAAAGCGTACGCCTGAAAGCCTGTCTTGACGTTTACCTGGAAACATGCTCCGAACCTAAAAAGAGCCGCTACCGGCAGCTCAGCAATGTACTGATTACTCCGGGTATTGCAGGCCCTACGGCACAAACTCTTAAAGAAATGGGAGATACAATAGTCGAGGATCTCAGGCGTTTCTTTGCCGGGGAGAAGCCGGAGAACCGTGTAGATCCGAAGCGCCTTGCCGTAATCGCATGAACGGCGGCAGGTAAACGAGGTAGTATATGCTTGGTGTAAAATATTCAGAGCAGTTCATCCGGCAGCATCTGCTGAGCAGAGATGACTGGCATCCTTTTCCCAGGTGGGAAGACCGATCGCGTTGGGACTCGCTCTCTCCAATGCTCCGGACCGCGCAGATCCGCAAGGCTGAGAGCTATCCGGACGATGTTTGGAAAGTACTTCCGGCAACTACTTTCCTCCAATTCTCCCGACAGGGAAACCGGAAGGGGTATGAAAGTGTAAGCTTCGCACGCCGCAGGGAATTGTGCGATCTTGTGATCGCCGAATGCCTTGACGGAAAGGGCAGATTTACGGAACGGATTGCCGATGCGGTGTGTTCGGTCTGTGAAGAATCCTTCTGGGGAGCACCGGCTCATCTGTCGACGCAGAAAGCGGGAATCGGGCTGCCCGACCCGGAAGAACCGATCGTGGACCTGTTCGTGGGAGAGACCGCCGGGCTGCTTTCGTGGTGCTTTTACCTGTTGCGTACCTCCCTGGACCTGGTCTCACCTCAACTCGCCAGACGCATTATCTTCGAGGTAAACAGACGCATGCTGGTTCCGTGCCTGGAGCGGGACGATTTCTGGTGGATGGGTTTCGATGGCAGCCGTGTGAATAATTGGAACCCCTGGTGTAATTCCAACTTTCTTACCGCCGTCCTCCTTCTGGAGCAGGATGAGCACCGCCGGGCCGCCGCGGTGTGCAGGATCATGCGAAGCCTCGATAAGTTTATCGACCCCTATCCGGCGGACGGCGGATGCGACGAAGGTCCCGGCTACTGGTCACG
>CBDUZM010000612.1:0-1959 GCA_965371685.1 uncultured Spirochaetaceae bacterium
CCTTCAGCGATTGATAGAAAGCTTCTAATCCATTTTTGGACTGAACAGTTTCGATTCGTGACAAAACCCGCTCTGCAAAAAAGGGATTAAAGGACAGTTTTGCAATGTCAGATGCAGACTTTCGCAGCTTAATTGCCCTGTTTTTTTCCTGGCGCAGCTCTTCTGAATTCTTAAGAGCTTCGTCCAGCCTCTTCTGCTGCTTCTCTGACAACGTCCTATCAAAGGACCGATAGAGAAGTTCCAGTATTTTTTTATTTCTTTTGTTCTCTTTGTTATTCATGTTTCCATCCCATAGAGTGGCGTTAATATATTTTTTAATTTCATCTGAGCCCTTGCCAGGCGGGAAAGGACTGTTCCGAGCGGAAGCTTTAGGATGTTCGCTGTTTCTTCCGTTGTATAACCGTCTATCAAACGCAGTACGACTACTGTCCTGAATTTCGGTTTCAGTTGTTGAATAGCCTTTTGAATAATTACACGTGTTTCTTTTTGCTCAATTTTTCGGCCGGTGTCAGGAAAAGTCTCGATATCAATGTCAGAATTTGAAGAAGTCAAATGCCTGTGCTTGTTGCGCCGTCTGATCTCGTTAAGCGAGAGATTGATAGCGATGCGGGTCAGATAGGTTCCTACGCTCGAATCTCCTCTGAACCGGTGGAGCGACCGGTAAAACCGAATAAAGGTTTCTTGGCCGATATCATCTGTTTCAGGGGTTTGTCCTAACATTCCGATCACTGTTGCTGCCACCTGATGTTCATATTTTTGTACAAGCTCTTTGAAGGCGGAATGATCCCCCTTTCGAGCCTTGTCCACCAATTCTTTTTCGCGCAGTTTCTTCTCCCAGCCTGCTTTTATAAAGCTGTTGATCAGGGTGCATTGTAGGTCCACGATTATTAGACCATCAGAACACTTATATTATTCCACATGATCAGCAATTATCAATCAATGATTTTTCAGTAAGAATATAAAAAAGAAAATTGACTGTCCCGCTTTGACGATAAAAGCCGTATGATTCGTTTCACCGGGGCGGTTATCATTGCGGTATTTATCACCACCTATGTGGCGGCTCAATTTAACGCTGGAGCCAAATCTTTGAGTACGGCGCTTAACATCCCCATACTGCCGGCTCTTGCAGCCTCAGGTCTTCTGGTTCTGGTTTATATGGTTCTGGGTGGATATATCGCTGTTGTTTATAATAAAACTGTCACAACTTTTTTAGCAAATGAAGGTTATACTCAACAGAATTGGAATAATAAAATACCCAATGCAAAAGCAAATATTAGAAATGCTTTGAATGAAATCAAGGCCATCCTCATTAATACCTCTTCCAGTCAAAAGATTCGTCTCGGCGACGTTTCCACCATACAAATAGTAGAAAGACCCGCGCAGGTCAACCGGGAAAGAGGTACTTCTAAAATACTTCAAGGCGGTTGCAGGCAGAGAGCTTATGCCCGGCGTTATCGCCGTGATACAGTCGTTTGGAAGCCGGATAAATCTTCACCCGCACCTGCATTTTCTTGTTTCCGAGGGCGGTTCAGACCGGGAGGGGCGTTTCCACAGTGTTTCCCATTTTAATGATGATCTTTTACGAGAGATCTTTACCAGGGAGGTATTCTCTCTGCTTCTTCATAAGCAGCTGATCAACCTTACGTTAATACAGAAAATATTGCGATGGAGACATACCGGTTTCCATGTCCACAGCAAAGTCAGGGCCACAAGTAAGCAGGAGGCGGAAAGAGTCGACAAATACATGATAAGACCGATCCTATCCCTCAAGCGGCTCTCTATTGATAAGGCTGAAGGTAAAGTTTGCTATCAATATGGCAAAGACAGCTCAGAGCTTGAGCAGATGGATTATCTGGAGTTTATTGCCAGAGTGACCTCCCATATTCCCGATAAGGATTAGGTGATGATTCGTTACTACGGCCTTTATGCCAATGCCCACAGGGAAAAGATATACAAGGC
>CBDUZM010000613.1:0-1954 GCA_965371685.1 uncultured Spirochaetaceae bacterium
GGTAACAGACGAAGGTGTTCGTCCCTGCGGCGCGGTTGAAGCTGTGCTGGCCGATCCCCGGGTAAGTGTTGATTTCGTCCTCGACGGAGAACACGTCGATCCCGTTGCGATAAAGATGGCTCTGCATGCAAAGGGACCGGATCGAGTCTGCCTGATAACGGACTCCAATCTCGGCGCCGGTCTCGAACCCGGGCGATACAAAGGCGTTGGCGATGCAGAGATAGAGTTCGCTTATGAAGGGGCGCCCGCCCGCATGACTGAAAATACAAGCCAACCAGGCTGCCTTGCAGGGAGCGGATTAACGATGGACCGCGCAGTTCGAAACGCGATCCGTATGGCGAAAATTGACCTGCCGCTGGCCGTACGAATGGCTTCACTTAACCCGGCACAGGTCTTGGGTCTATCCCATAGGAAAGGCGCCATTAAGGAAGGTTACGACGCAGACCTTGTGCTTCTCGACAGGGACTTAAACGTGGAAGCAACGTGGATAATGGGAAAAGTATTTAATAATCAATAGCCGCTTGAGTCGAAACCCGCATTAAGTTAAAATGAGCGTTTGTGCTTTGTCATTCAAGGAGAATGAATGCAGTACTCAATTTTGGGAAAAACTAGACTTAAAGTATCCCGCCTGGGATTTGGCTGTATGCGCCTGCCCATGAAGAGCGCGGCAGAAGTGGATCGAGATAAGGCAATACCTATGCTGCACCGGGCTGTAGAGCTGGGAATAACATATTTCGACACGGCGGTCGGCTACTGCGGTGGGGACAGTCAGCGGGTGTTGGGCGAGGCCATGGAAAAAATACGTGAAAAGGTCATCCTCTCTACAAAAAACCCCCACTATGCAAAAGACGATAAAAAGGGATGGTGGAAAAATCTGGATGATTCTCTTGAAAGGCTTCGGACGGATCATATAGACATCTACAACTTCCACGGTATGAGCTACGAGCGTTATGAACTGGGAGTAGCCGGCGAGGATGGACTTTACAAGGAGATGCTGAAAGCGAAAGAGCAGGGTTTGATCCGTCATATATGCCATTCCTTTCATGGAACCCTTGAAAGCCTGAAAAAATGCATAGACACCGGTTTGTTCGAATCCGTTACTTTGCAGTACAACCTGCTCGATCAAAGCCTCGAGGAGGGAATCGTCTACGCGGCTGAACACGGCATGGGTGTTGTCGTAATGGGCCCTGTGGGCGGCGGCCGCCTCGGGTATCCAAGCGAAAAAGCAGCCGAACTGGTAGGGGGTGTCAAGAGCACTCCGGAGCTCGCTCTCAGATTCGTTGTCTCAAATGAAAATGTCACCCTGGCGCTTTCGGGGATGTCCACCAAAGAGCAGCTGGAAGAAAACGCGGCAACCGTATCCGGCGCGGAGAAACTGACTCTCGAAGATCACGAAAAGATCGAAGCCGCTGTTGAGGAAAGAAAGAAGCTTGCCGGGCTCTACTGCACAGGCTGCAACTATTGCATGCCCTGTCCCGACGGTGTGGATATTCCTGTAAATTTTGAAATTCTGAACGCAGAACGTGTTTTCGGACTTACCGAGCATGCCAAATCGAGATACGCCGCTCTTGGTGGGAAGGCGGCTCTCTGCCGTCAGTGCGGCAAATGCGTTGAGTTGTGCCCCCAGGAGCTCGATATACCGGCCAGGCTTGGAGAGGCTGTCAACCTTCTCGATGAGCGTTCAGGCTCTGTGGCAGGCCGGTCCGAGCTGCGCGGGGTATCCGGGAAAGAGCCCGGGATGCTCATACTCCGGATACGCTATCATCTAAAAAACTATACCCCGGACAGCTTTGATAAAGTGACTGTAAAATTGCACGCCCACAGGGAAGAGCAGGTGTCGCCGGACAGTTTTGAATTCACTCATCTCAAAGCTTATGGGCGAAGACATAAAGATCTGGAAGTGACGGTGCATTCGTTCATTGAGACCCTCAGCCTCGACAACCTGATTGCCTTT
>CBDUZM010000614.1:0-1953 GCA_965371685.1 uncultured Spirochaetaceae bacterium
CGTTGAAGATGGTTTCCGATCAGTGTCAGATGGCTCACAATATGGCGGTGATTGTAAACAGGTGGATATCTGAGAGTCATGCTTCTAAAGCTAAACTTGAGCGCCTTCTGACAAGTTTTGGCTCACTCTTCATGCGGGATAGCTCTGTAATTCAAGAATTCGAAAGCACATATGGCTTCCCTCCTCCCTCTTTTCTCACGATCAGCCCGACAAAGAGGTGTAACCTCAAGTGCATAGGCTGCTATGCTTCGAGCAGCGCACAAAGTGGCGTAAGCCTTAATTTTGATGTTGTTGATAGAATAATTAAGGAGCAAAAGGATCTTTGGTCATCGCATTTCACCGTTGTCTCCGGTGGAGAGCCATTTATGTATAAAAGCCAGGGGAAAGGAATTCTAGATTTAGCGCAGCTGCATCCTGATACATTCTTCCTGGTATACACTAATGGAACCCTCATTAACAGGGAAATAGCCTTGAGAATGGCTGAGTTGGGAAATATTACGCCCGCTATATCGGTTGAAGGGTACGAAGAAAAAACTGACCGGCGCAGGGGAAGGGGAGTTCATAAGAAAATTCTACAGGCTTTTGAGAACTTGAAGGCAGCTGGAGTCCCCTATGGGATATCAGTCACTGCTACAAGGGATAATGCTGAAATGATCCTTAGTCCTGAGTTTATCGATTATTACCTGACACAAAAGGGGGCTTATTATGCCTGGATCTTTCAATATATGCCGATTGGCCGCAGCTACAGTCTAAACCTTATGGTCACACCTGAACAACGCCTTGAAATGCTTAAAAAAACACGTAAATGGATGTACGAACATGATCTCTTTATAGCGGACTTCTGGAACAGTGCAACCGTAAGCAACGGTTGTATTTCAGCAGGAAGAACCGGCGGCGGGGGTTATATTTATATTGACTGGAATGGCAATGTCATGCCCTGTGTTTTTAATCCCTATACCTCCAGCAATATTCTAAATGTATACGATTCAGGCGGCAACCTCAACGATGTTCTGCTTTCCCCACTGATGAAAGAAATCAGGCAATGGCAGGAAGACTATTTTACCAGCGGTAAATATGGTAAATGTGGAAACATGTTGGCACCCTGTCCAATTCGGGATCATCATGCGGCTATGAGAAAGATAATTGAAGAGACCAATGCCAAACCGGCGGATGAATCTGCTGAAACAGCTCTGCACGATGACCGTTATTACAGAGGCATGTGCGGGTACGGAGAAATGGTGGATAGCCTGACCAATGAGATATGGGAAAATGAGTTCCTGGAGTTACAAGGGGAACCAGTCTCGAGAAAAGCCAGAGCAGTTTAATGGGTACCAGGATGAAAAGGATTGGAGTTGCTTTTGGAGGCGGTGGAGCGAGAGGTTTTGCGCATATTGGGGTTCTCCGTGCCTTACGGAAGCGAGAAAAGCTGCCGCCTTCCATAGTTGCCGGCACTTCAGTAGGATCTATCGTAGCTGCTCTCTATGCTGCCGGACTGCGGCAAGACGAAATTGAAGATAATGCCAGAAAATTCGACTGGTTTCATGATGTGATCAGCATATTCGATACTGCCAGGCATGTACTGAAGAGGAAACAGGGAGGATTGGTATCGAATGCTGCTTTAGGGCATACCATTAATGAATTAATTGGGGGCAAGAGTTTCAATGATCTTGACATCGATCTCGCCGTGGTCGCAACCGACGTGGAAAATCGGCAGCGAGTGATTTTTACCTCTCAAAAAGTTGCCGGTAATATTGATCATAAAGAGCTTGTTCGCTTTCTTCCCGAACCGGTTGATTCCAAACCAGGTTGTTCCACCATCATTATATCTGATTACGATGATATAGGTATGGCTGTTAGGGCAAGCTGTGCGGTGCCGGGAGTATTCCGTCCGGTTAAGATAAGGGGAATGAGTCTATTAGACGGCGGGGTGGTTGATCAGGTTCCTGTAGACAT
>CBDUZM010000615.1:0-1931 GCA_965371685.1 uncultured Spirochaetaceae bacterium
GAAGGCTCTGGTTGGAAAATATGTGTGGTAAAATTCCAATAAGGGAGGATACACAATTTTGAGGAAAGGCGGACATGAAACAACACACAAATAAAAGGATTACGCCTTTCGCTTTTATAGGTCCTCTCGTGCGCGTGCTTGCCACTATGCTTGCTGGTATTTTTATCACCCTGCTGGTAGGTTTTATCTTTTACCTGAACAACCAACCGGATTTGAGCGTGTGGCATACAGCAAAGCTTGATGAGGAGTTTAAAGCGGATTCGCCTGTGAAGAGTTTCGCAGACTATCTTGCCCTTGAAGATCGACTGTTCACACAGCTCAGCGACAAGGTCTATGCTAATATTCGTCCTGAAGAAAGACACATGATCAACCGCTATAATAAGGACAGTCTCTCAGATCCCGACCGCTGGCCAACCAAATGGAATCGCAGTTTTGAAATTGCCGGTTCTAAGCCTATTGCAGGGGTTCTTTTGCTCCATGGTTTATCCGATTCACCATATAGTCTGAGGCACTTGGGCGAGCGGCTTTCTGAATCTGGATCACACGTACTGGGTCTGCGAATACCCGGGCATGGTACAGCTCCTTCAGGCCTTGTCCGTGTAAAATGGGAGGATATGGCCGCAGCCGTAAAACTTGCCATGCACCATTTGAGCGGAAAGCTTGGAAATCGGCCCCTATATATAGTCGGATACTCCAACGGCGGGGCCCTTGCTATGCAGTACATCCTCTCCACCTTGGGGGATGATTCACTGCCAAGGGTGAGCGGGGCCGTACTGATCTCACCGGAGATCGGTATCGCCAAAAAAGCTGCCCTGGCCGCCTGGCAGGACCGGATCGGTAGGCTTCTGAGTTTGCCCAAATTAGCCTGGACCTCGGTATTACCCGAGTATGACCCTTTCAAATACAATTCATTCGCAGTAAATGCCGGTGCACAGGCCTATCGCCTGACGGCTGAGATTCAGGATCAAATCACAAAATATACAAATGCCGGCGTATTGTCACAATTGACGAGAATCCTGGCTTTCCAGTCCGTGGTGGACGCAACCGTAAAGGCACCGGCGCTGATCGAGGGACTGTTTGAGCGCTTGCCTCCGGGTAAACATGAGTTAGTGCTGTTCGATATCAACCAGATGGAGGCAATACATCCTATTGTAGATACCGGTCCTCGAGATGTGATCGTTGCTCTCCTTAACAGATCGGAACTCGACTATATCCTTACCCTAATATCTAACGAAAGCGTATACAGCCGGAAAGTAGCTGCCTATCAGAGAGTTCCAGAAAGCGAAGATAACATCGTCACCCCGCTTAACCTTGTGTGGCCTGAGGGCGTTTATTCACTTTCCCATATCGCGTTGCCCTTTGCTTATAATGATCCACTATACGGGGGTGATGATGCAGGGGAAAGCCCCGGTATTCAAATCGGAAATGTAGTTCTCAGAGGAGAAAACGGCGTCTTACGTGTTAATCCGGCCAGTCTTCTCAGGCTTCACTGGAATCCGTTTTACGATTATATGGAGCAGCGTGTGCTTCAGTTTATGGCACTTTCCCGCCATAACTGAATCGCAACTCCCCCTGGGTACAAGAAAAGCGCGCAGGATCGGGGAACAGTGAATTGGAAGCATTAATGTCGAAAACATCGTGGAGGTGATTATGATTTTATGCTTTTCAATGAAGATTGTATGTGGTTCTTATTGATCATGCCACGAAAAGCGAGAATAGATGCATCAGGTGTTTTGTTCCGCGGGGTTACCCTGTCAAATAAATACCTGAGTTACAAATATTCAATATATACGGAGTAGAAGGTTTTATGAAATATCTGTTTTCCCCTTACCGGATAAAAAACTGTAAGTTCAAGAACAGGATCGTGATGCCGGGCCTGGCCTCTTTCTTATTAGAAAATGACGGATCTATCACGGACCGTACTATTGAGC
>CBDUZM010000616.1:0-1922 GCA_965371685.1 uncultured Spirochaetaceae bacterium
GCGATATACGCTGTGGCGGACAGGCCTTCTTTCCGTCGTCATCGAGAAGGAGCTAAACAGCGATTCGATAATGCATCCCGGCCGGCTGCCCGGATACTGCCAGAGGTCAGGAAGGCGATAGAACAACGCGGTCCCCTGTCCTCGATTGATCTAAAGTACGACAGGGTGGTGGATTGGTCATGGGGGCCTACCAGGATAGCCCGGGCTGCCCTGGAAAGCATGTACTTAAGCGGAGAGCTGATCGTTCACCATAAGATCGGAACACGAAAGGTCTATGACTTCGCCAAACACCACATTCCGGATAACATTCTCTCCACACCGGACCCGAATTCCTCGGAAGAGCAGTATCACGACTGGCATGTAAAGAGACGCCTTGGGGGTGTGGGTATGTTGTGGAACCAGTCAAGCGAAGCCTGGCTGGGTATCCCCGGAGTAAAGAGTAAACAACGTACCTCTGCCCTATCACGACTCCTTGAAAAAAGGCAGATATTACCGGTCCGTGTGGAAGGGACAAAGGATCAGTTCTTTATTCTGGCTGAAGATGAGAAGCTTCTACACCGTGTGTCTGATATGCGTATGCCCTCTCCGCAGGCATCTATTCTGGCGCCTCTCGACAATCTTCTGTGGGATAGAAAACTGGTCAGGGAGATTTTTAATTTCGACTATGTCTGGGAAGTCTACAAGCCGGTCCCTGAACGTAAGTATGGTTACTATGTGCTTCCGATAATTTACGGGGATACGTTTGTTGCAAGATTCGAGCCCGGCCGCGACAAGGCATCCAATGCACTCACTGTCAAAAACTGGTGGTGGGAACCAGGAATCTCTATACCGGGCAGAATGGAGAAAGCTCTCAAACGCTGCTTTAAGCGTTTCTTGAGGAACCTTGGAGCTGACCGCATCCAAACGGACGACCGTGTCACCCTTATACCGCATATGTCCTGGCTGCAGGAGCTTACAGTTTAAGCAATTGTCAGTAGAAATGTGTTATAATCCAACCAGGAGGGTTGTCATGCCTTTTAATATGGAAAGATTTAGAAAACATCTCATGAAGTTTGCGGATAAAAAATTGGCCGCGAAGATAATGAAAGAAGCGGGGGGAGAGGATTTACCTGACAGCCCGGTGAAAAAAGCCCAGTATATATCCTCTCTTATGGACATCCTGGATAAGACGCTCGACGATAAAGTAAAAAAACAAATTATGGAAAACTGTGGACGCGAATGTATCGGGAAAAGCACGATAGAAAAAGCGAAAAAACTCTGGAAACAATCAAAAAACATAGATGAGTTTTTAAATCTGCTCAATGAAAATCATATTGGAGGGGGTAACTTTAAAAGGAAGGGGTATGTTATCCATGCCGGTTATGATCGATGCTATTGCGGATCAGTTAGCAAACGTAAAAATCCAATTTCATTAACCTATTGTAACTGCTCCAGAGGATGGTACCAGCAGCTTTTCGAACAGTCATTGGAAAAGCCGGTAGTGGTTAAGCTTGTAGATTCAATTGCACATGGCGCGGACAAGTGTAAATTCAATATCTACATATAGCTAAATCGCTGGCGGAGAGTGTTATGTTTAACGTTTGTCCTCAATGCGGCATATATGACCCATGCAAGGTTATTGAAAAAAAAGATGGGAATGCAGTCGCGATATGCCCGAACTGCAATTACGGGTATATGTTTAATATGCTGCCGCTCTTCATTCTTATAGGCGCCAGCGGAACAGGAAAATCTACAATTTGTTTAAATCTTGGCGGCCGGGATCTTCCTGTAGTACCGATGGAAAGTGACATTTTGTGGAGAAATGAATTCGATACACCCGATACAAAATATCGTGAGTACCGGGAATTATGGCTCAGGCTCTGCAAGAATATTTCGCAGGGAGGAAAGCCGGTTCTCCTGTGCGGATGCGGAGAGCCGTCTCA
>CBDUZM010000617.1:0-1920 GCA_965371685.1 uncultured Spirochaetaceae bacterium
TTTTGCCTCTTTCAGCATTCTCATTGTTGCAATCTTCCGGGCTTTCCCAATCATTTCGGTGTATTCCAGCAATTCACCGCCCAGGATCAGTCGTATGATGGAAGAAAGATCCTTGCCGATCCAGATAGCATAAATTGTATGTCCCTGAACAAGTCCAAGGTTTGCAGAGATATTTCTTCCGGAAATCTTGTCTGTATTCTGCAGTAAAATTCCTTCCCCGGTTTCCGGCAGTCCAGTTTCCGTCTTTTCCGGTTTTTTTACCATCTGCTCCAGCGCAACAGTAGCGAGTACAAGCAGCAGGCCACCCATGAATGCGTAAACAACTATTTTTAGCCACAAAGGAAGGATCGGATCATGGTACAGATACCACGGAACACCTACGAAAATGAGAACAAACAACCCAAGAACAAATCCAAGCGAACCAATAAAACGAAAAAATTTGATTATAACCAGGAATGCATTTTTCATAATTCCGTACCTCCTCTACTATTATAACATATTTGAATGATAGATAGAGCTTAAAAAATTAGAGAAAGAACATATTGCAGGATATATCAGCGGCAGGTTGACTATGCGTGTCAGGCCGAGTTATATAAATTCCCATCAATCGATGTAAGGGGTTCTGTCTATGATTAAGGCTATAAAGCATGAAGTGATGTCGAACGGGCGGGGGAATGAACCGCTCTGGTTTCACCCCCGGGCCTGTGTCCTGCCGGATAACGGAGGAAAAACCGTATTCCTGACCGCGCAGAAGATATCCGGCGCCGACTACTTTCATCCTGTTCACTGGATGACCTCTACGGACCTGGGAAGAACATGGAGCGATCCGCGGCCGATTCCGGGGTTCGGGAGGACAAATCTACCGGACGGAACGGAGGAAGGAGTGTGCGATGTGGTGCCCGAGTACCATGATCCAACCGGCACTGTCCTGGCAATGGGGCACAATGTGTTCTACAGAGACAACACTTTCTTCCTCCCCCAGCCTGAGCGATGGCCGGTGTACGCGGTGTGGAACAGAGGGACAGGCGACTGGTCTGAGAAGAGGAGACTCGTATGGGACAATCCCGATGCTTCGAAGATTTACACATGCGGATGCGCTCAGCGATATACCTTTCCCGATGGCAATATCCTCATCCCTTTCAGCCATGGCCGGGAGGGAAGAGAGGACAGGCAGGTATGCACAGTCCTGACCCGCTTCAACGGGAAAGAGGTTGTCATAAGCCAAGCAGGTCCTTCACTCGAACTTCCTGTAAAACGCGGACTCCTGGAACCTTCCGTCACTCGGTATAATCAGCGTTTCTTCATGACTATCCGGGCTGAGGATGATCGCGGTTATGTGGTCAGTTCCGGCGATGGGATGAGCTGGTCTGAGCTCAAGCCCTGGTCGTGGGAAGACGGCGAGCCGCTGGTAATGTCGACCACACAGCAGAGATGGCTGACCCATTCAGACGGCCTTTACCTTGTCTACACGCGGAAAGCGGAAAACAACATCAACGTGATGCGCTGGCGGGCGCCTCTTTTCATTTCCCGGGTAAACGTCGATAAGCTCTGCCTGCTGCGAAACACGGAGAGAGTGGTTGTGCCCCTCATCGGAGACGGAATAGGCAAACCGGACCATGTCGCCCGCCTTGGCAACTTTCACACGGTGAACGTAAACACTGAGGAATCGTGGGTGAATGTGGGTGAATGTATCCCCAGAGAAGATTGGAAAGGCGACACCATCATCGGGCGCATATACTGGAATAAACCGAACCGGCTTGCGCCCGGGAGAAGGCAAGGACGACAATCCAATCCTCTTAAACCATCTTGAACATCTGGGACATTTTCCGGCCAAGGATGCGGTTTGCCACGCTGATGGCTGAGAGGACCAGAACAATAAGAATCGTTCCCAGGGCATATGCCAGCCCTATGGTGGCCGAG
>CBDUZM010000618.1:0-1920 GCA_965371685.1 uncultured Spirochaetaceae bacterium
GAAGGCGGGAAATCACGGCAAAATCGCAGAGTATTACTTTGCGGCAAGACAGTACGAAAAGGCTTCCGAACACTTCGGGCAGGCCGGGAATTATGAAAGAGCGGCTGCCTGCTATAAAAAGGTAAAGAAGCTCGACAGGGCGGCGGAACTTTTCTTTCGGGGCGGCCATTGGGAAAGCGCCGCTTCGATCTATAAAAAGCTGAAGAACACCGGGAAGCTTCTCGAGTGTTACCACAAGATGGGAGATGACTATTCCGCAGGGCGCCTCTATGAGCGGGAGAAAGATATTGAGAAGGCTATTGAGAGCTACAGGCGCTTTGTATCGTCCTCGCAGGCCGGCAGACAAAGCCTCGAGGCTGAAGCGGCGAAGTGCGAAAACGGCCGGAAGCTTGCCCGTGCGGCTGTCAGGTATTCGGCCCTGTCGCTGTTTGGAAAGTCGGCCGCGCTTTTTGAACGCGCCAAAAAATTTAATTGGGCGGTACTGGACTACCGCAGAGAGGAAGATTACATAAAGGCCGCCGAATGCCTCGCTAAAGAGGGAAACCATTACGAAGCCGCCCTGGAAATGGAAAAAGTCCCGGAAGCGGATAGATGGGAATGGATTGAAGAGGAGCTCAGTTGGCATATTTACCCACAGAAGAAACACTGGCGTTATCGAGATCAGTATGATAAACGCCGGGCGAACGCGCTGTATAGCGAAGCGGACAGAATGATAAAAAAGGGAGCTTATGATTCCGCCCTGGTCCGTTACAAGGCAATCTACTATCCGGAAGGGATCCTCAAAGCTTACAGGCATCTCAAACGGGATGACGATGCGATCGAGTACTTCCTTGAGAATTCGATGGCGGAATACGCCGGAGAATATATCGAATCCAGGGGTGACGGGCTGGATGTTTCCCGGGGTTTGCTGGAGCGTATCATACTGACGCAGCCTACCTATGGCATATGGGATGAAGGGGAACGTAAAAATTATAAGGTTCTTATTCAACTGCTCCGGGATAGTCTGAAAAAGAGGTGGGACGAAGCAAAGCCCCTGGCAGAGCGATTCCTTGATTCTATCAATTTCTTTTCCAATTTTGCCAGTAGCGAGCCGGAAGGCTTGCTCGATCTGGTTATGGAAACCAGGAGTTACAACTCCGTCTTCAGAATGGTAATCAATTCGCATTTTCTGCTGGACTATCTGGAGGAAGCCGAGCTGAAATTCTTTGAGCGGGTGAAACAGGAAGGGGAGAGCAGGAAGGATCCAAACCTGCTGGTATGCTATTCCTACCTGTTCGACACGGAAAATTATGAGAAGCACCTCGAGCGGGTCAGCATGGATCGCTGGAACTACGAGCTCTTCACCAGGAGCCGATCTCACTATGGGGAAGCTGTAGAGTTTTTGCTTAAAGAAAAGCAGACCGTAAAGGATGCCGTCGAAAGGGCAGCGATAACGTGTAGCATAAACGATGATTATCCGTGGGCTGCCCGGATATACGAGCAGACCGGCGATCTCAAATCTGCGGCGAAGCATTACAGGGATGCGAAAATGCTCGAGGAAGCCATGCGGTGTTTCAGAACGTTGGGGGATGAGCCCAATATCGCCAGGATATACGAAAGAATGGGGAATCTCGATAAAGCGGAAGAGATCTGGAGGAAGATGGGAAGAAAACGTGACGTTGCCAGGGTTCAGAAAAAAATGCTGCGCAAGGAACAGGAGTTGGATCAGCCCATGCTTTTATAGAGAGCAGTGCTAATTTTTCCTCGAAAAAACAACCGTGCCGGCCTCTATGGCGGCATGCATCCCCGGAGATCGTCCATTGAGGAAGGCGTACTCTTCTTCAGTATAGGGGAAAAGGTCCAACCCCACAGGAAAACCAAACGGTAAAAACCGTGCCACACGTTCTCTGACAGGCTCTTTCGAATGAGAGAGCAGAATGC
>CBDUZM010000619.1:0-1892 GCA_965371685.1 uncultured Spirochaetaceae bacterium
CAGGTATGCCTTCGGATATCAGGAGAGCCTCGTTTTCCTGTACCGGGAAGACCGAATAGACGCTGGAAGTGTCAAAAAGGGTGAATATTTTTGCGCCCTCTGTTATTCTTTCTCCCTCTGAAAAATATCTGGCGCCGACTATACCTTTTTCGGGCGAGATCACTTCCATCTCGTTTAGGAGCTGATTTACCGATTCCAGTTCCGATATGGCTGTATCGAGCTGAGATTCGGCCACACTGACCTCTGCGGATAGAGTTCGAGTGTTGAGCTGCACGAGTTTCTTTATTCGCTCGATTTCTGTTCGAGGCGGCGTAAGACCGGCGGAAATGATGTCTTCGTCTCTCAATCCCACCTTCTTTATCTCCAAATCCTTTGCCAGGGAAAGATAAGCGGTTCTGGCGGCGTGGTAGCTCATCTTCAAGGCATCCATTGCTTCTTCCGATATACCTCCGACATTGAAGACCTTCTCTTTATTCTTCAAGGTCTTCTCCACATACTCGAGCTCGATTTTTTTCTGCTCCAGCTCGATTTCCGACTTGGCAATGGAAATAAGCCTTGCCTCTACCTGCAGCTTCCCTTCATGTAGTCTCGCTTCGGCCAGAAGGGAAGCCGACCTTGCGGCGGCAACAGCCGATTCCACCTGCCTCCTCCTTATATCGAGCTGGAGATTCTCGATAACCGCCAGGGATTCACCTTTTTCCACCGAATCCCCCTCTTCCGCCACCAGCTTATTGATAATTCCATTAACAGCTGAAGATATATCGATTTTTTTTTGAAAGGCAATACTTCCGAAGCTCTTGATATGGGGTGTGATATTCTTTTCCATCACCTTAATGATTTTTACATTATGCTTCAGCGGCTCTGACAATGTTCCGCCGTTCGCTTCCCTATAGATTCTACCGCCGTTGTTCCCGCAAAAGGTCAGGGTCAGGAAAGCAAAGATGAGAAAACAGTGCTTGATTATTCCATTCGTTGTTTTCATAGCTTTTTTGCGTTTTCGTAATTTTTGGAAAGCCTGTAAAGCTCTCCCGGTTCCAGACCTAAAAGCTGTTCGAATGCTCTCTCTGCTTCGAGAAGATCAAGTACATCTTCCAGCAGGCTGATTTCATCTCTCAACACCCGTGTTTGCGCCTTCAGATAATCGTTCCTCTTGACTTCTCCGATATCGAGCTGCTCTTTCAAAACATCTATTTTCAGTTTCTGAAGCTTCAATAAATCCCTTTTCAGTTGGATGCTTTCCTTCTTCTGGTTGTAGATATCCCTGGTTTGTTTTACGTCAAACAGGAGAGAATCGAGTAAGTTTTTTTCATGAAGCCGCTCCATTTCAAGATTCAGCAGTCCCGTCTTTTTATCCACGGTATACCCGATGTCGGTAAGAATGCCTGTATCCGCCGTAAACCCGCGGCTGACACTGGCTTCTCCCTTACCACCGGCATAGAGAGAAGTGCTGACGGGAAAAGAGCGAAGGGGAAAGGAAAAGCTCAAGCTTATGCTGAAGCCCGGTTCTTGAAGGGGAAAGGATTCGCCCGAAACTCCGAGAGACGCTTCCGCGTCATTGCAGGGTATAAAAAGTCTCTCCGCCGCCTTCAATTCCTCCAATCTTTTCTGAACGGCAAAACGGTTGTTTTTCACATCGAGACTTCTTGAAAGAGCTATACCGTAATATTTTTCCGGCGCTTCCCCTATCTGAAGCCCTGTATAGTTTGTGTCGATATTACCTGTGAGCTGTAATCGGGAATCGGGATCGAGCCCGAGCATTTTCTTGAGGTGATAGTCCAGCTCAGTCAATTTTATACTGGTTGCCTTCAGCTCGGATTCAAGAGATCTGACCTCCAGACGGGTTTCTATAAGATCCAATTCCCGAATGACACCTGCATCTCTCTCCGCCTGCG
>CBDUZM010000620.1:0-1887 GCA_965371685.1 uncultured Spirochaetaceae bacterium
CTCACCGTACATGAGAGCCCATTTGACATCCAGAGTGATCCATGGGTAGTCTTTGACTATCCGATATGGGGTGGTGCTTGCCGAATAAACAGGAATATTTTCAACAGACGCTTTAACGGTCGGAAAATCATTGAGAACGGATATAAAAGCCCTCTTTATGCTCTGAAAGTCGATGTCTTCAAGCCACGGGTCCCATAGATGAAACACGCAGATATGCGCATCGATCTTCTCTGCCAGTAACAAAGCCCTCTTGATGAGCTGTATACCTCTCCGGTTCAGTTCAGGCTCTTCTGCGCAGAGGCAGATACCGATGTCCTGATTGGCATGCACGGAGAGGATGGGAAGATGCGCCGCCTTCAGGATGGCCGCTATCTCCTCTATTCGATATTTTCTGCTGTTTTCCCAGGCCAGTTCCCGGTCGAACTTAGTATCCTTGTTGAGAGGGTGATAATCGGGATTCCATTCTGCCAGAAGCTGAAATTCGAATCCATCGACCACCTTTTCCTCGGAGAACATCCTCATAATATATATGGTGGCTTCCAGATCGTAGTACTTTTTCTTTAAATAGCTAGTGAGAGGTGCTGTATTAATAGACAGTCGATCCATCGATACACTTCCCCTCAGGCTGCCCACAATTTTATTGCGGACATCCTGATTCTGACCTTATTTACCGGCTGTAAATACCTTTATCAGGAGGACGCCAGCCAGAAAACCGCCGATGTGCGCCGCATAGGCTACGCCTCCCGCCTGGGAACCGGCCCCTAATAACCCTATGCTGTTTATCAGCTGAAAGACAAACCATATCCCAATGGCAACTATCGCCGGTACCTGGGTTATTATACGAATCAGTATAACGCGAACTCGCCTTCGAGGGAATAGGATCAGGTAACCGCCCATGACTCCCGAAATGGCGCCCGATGCTCCGAGGCTCGGAACGAGCATATTACCTTCTAAAATTAGGGTAGAAAAGACGTGAGCCAGGGATGCCAGTATTCCGCATATCAGGTAGAAGAAAAGATACCGGAGATGACCGAGCCTGTCTTCGATGTTGTCGCCGAAGATGAAGAGGAAGAGCATATTTCCCAACAGATGAGCGATGCCCCCGTGCATGAATATTGATGTTATCAGGGTAATATATACGGTTACAGGGGTAGGTCCGAGGCCCGGAGCTCGATACAACTGGCCTGTTATGGGATCCTTGATCGTCCTGGTATCGGTCACAATATCCTTTCCGGATACAATTTCCTCCGGAACGGCGGAGTAGGAATAGGTGAATTGGTAGTTATTGCCCAATCCCTGAAGAAAGATGAATATGAGGATATTTATAGCTAAAAAAGAGTAATTTACAAAGGGAGTCGTCCTTCTATCCGAATTGTCATCACCGATTGGAATTATCATTCATATACTCCTGCTGATAATAGGCCGCATGAGCTTCTCTTCGAGAAGGCGCCAGGCTTCCAGGCAGTCCTTTCCCTCGATAAGAGGCTCGAAACCGAAGTCAAGATAGACTCTAATGGCAACATAGCTTGTAGTCTGGGAAGTTAGATATGCTCTCTGGTGATACTGCTTAATCCTCTCCATAACAAGGCTTACGAGAGGTTTTGCCAGTCCCCTTCCCTGGAAGTCGGGATGAACAGCCAGCCAGTGAAGCCGGCCATGATCTTCCTCCCGGAAGCTCGAATTATACCAGGCTGTAGCTGTTCCGATAACCCCCTCACCGTCTCTTTCTAAGAGTAAGCAGCGGTTTTCCATATCATTCATGAAGGGTCTGAATTCCCTGTCAAAGTGTGCGAGAGCGGCTTTCTCGCTCTTGAATACGGATACAGCGGTTTCTATTCCCGCCCAGAGACTCTCATCCCCACTCCTGAAAAACCGGTGCGAGAAACC
>CBDUZM010000621.1:0-1873 GCA_965371685.1 uncultured Spirochaetaceae bacterium
AGATCAACTTCTTACCCCCCGGAATTTCCGGAAGATGCAGGATCGTCTCCGCTGCAGCATTAAGACCGCCAACATGGGTTATCATAACTGCCGGGTTGATAGCGTCCGCGCTCATCAGCTCGAGCGCCGCTTTCATATCGTCCGTATTTCCCCCGGAAGAACCGACAATATGGTGACCGCTGTAATGAACTTCGTAGAAATTCACCAGGGCGGACAAATGCTTATCAGCCGGTCCTGCAAAGAAATTCAGGCACCCGTTGAAACCCAGTATCCGGTCGGCCTGCTCGGCAAGGGCGGAGACCGGAGCAAAGACAAAGACATCGTCAAAACCTTTGCCGCCTGTAAGCGCCAATAATTGTTGTGCCGGATCTCCCTTTCCGGTATCAATGTATTCCAGCCGGACTCCGCGGTTTTTCGCTTCGTCCGGGGTATATATATCTGCCGCCCGGTCCAGCCTGGTTTGATCTATATCCGTCACCACGAGGAGCCCGGGCTTTCTCGGACCGTGGACGGCGTAATCGATCGCTCCAAGCCCCATGGGCCCGGCGCCGGCGAGTAAGGCGCATGTGCCGCCCTCCACGATACCGTTTCTGTAGATGTATTCTCCCTGGGTATAATGATAAGACGTGTTGAAAGCCCCTATAATGCATGAGACTGGCTCTGAAAGAGAGGCTTTGAAGAATCCTTCGCCGCTGTAAGGGAGAAGGCAGCCCATTTCCATTGCTTCGGAGGGAATGATGATTTTAGTGGCATGCCCCCCTATATATTGAAAGGAGTATCCGGGCGCTTCAAGCTCCCTGCCCGGTATATGAAAGGCCGGCTGTATGCTGTACTTGTCCCCTTTTTTAAATTCGGTCTTTACCCGGGCGCCGACTTCCAGGATACTTCCGCAGAACTCATGACCCACTATCACCGGGTTTTCCGCCGTATCGAGAGGCACTCTTTTATGATCGGCGCCCTGGACTGCGGCTTTGTAGGAAGACATGCAGATGCTGTTGGATGTGATGTCTGCGAGGATCTCAGTATCTTTTAAAGCGGGTAATTCAAAGCTTTCAAGCCTCAGGTCTTTCTTCCCGTATAGCCTCAGTGCCGTGGTTTTCATCTTTTTACCTCTTACCGCCCGGAAAAATTTTATGGAATCTGACTGCCTTTTTAATCCGCATTCTCCATCTCTGTCAAGGGAAGCTCGACGGAAACGATCCTCTCTATACCGGCGGATATTTCCTCGACGGATATCTCATAGCCTTCATTGTGCAGGTTCGTACAGAACTCTTCATGATCCCGGTTCCCCCTGTAATCGGGAACAGAGGAAGGAAAGCTTAAATAGCGGCTGAAAAGGCTGAGATCGTTTTTTACCAGAAGGCTGGACTGATAAAAGAGCAGATTTTTTCTTCTGAAAAGAGAAGTACCGAGAATTTTTCTGCCGTCCAATGTAAGGTCGGAAATGCCCCTCTCCCGGATATTCCGAATCCCGAAAGCTTCCAGCGCCTGCTTCTGCCATGCGTTTATCCTGCATGCGTACTCCCGGTTATGAAAGGGTGAGCTCACTTCCGCAACAAGGGCGAGAACGATCATGCCCGGGGATAGAACCACTGTTCCACCTCCGCCTTTTCTCGAGAAAACCGGAATACCGTCCTCTTTTACAGCGCCGGCAATAATATCCCCCTTATTCTTTCTGCCAGCGCCAAGGACAATACAAACATCATCCGGATCGTATATCCTGTAAACAGGATTGCGGCTGTTGAGAAAGGAATTAAGCAGGTCTTCGTTTACCGTCATAAAACGTGGGCAAAGAATAATACAAAGCCTGATGACCGTCCAGCATATCGAAGCGAGGAGCGATCAGTAAACTTGACTGGAGGCAATCGGCTGT
>CBDUZM010000622.1:0-1868 GCA_965371685.1 uncultured Spirochaetaceae bacterium
CTGTCAGTTTACTTTTCCACAACTGCTATCCAAAATTATTTTTTCCACTTTTAGCTGAGTATTTTCAATTATCTGGACATGAGAAAAACCGGGGCAAGATTTTTCTAAAATAATACCCGCGCGGAATGGAAGAATAGGATAGTTGACATTCAAAGGGTGAATATTTATAATTTAACCAATGGCTGTTCCGTTCAATGCAGAAGATCTATTTGAAATTGGAATTAAAATCGAGAAAAACGGTAAAGAGTTCTACGAAAGAGCTTCGGCTTTAATTTCGGAGGGCATGGTAAAGGACCTTTTCTCTGAGCTGGCCGAATGGGAAAGCAGGCATATTGAGCTTTTCGAGAAGATGAAGTCGGAATTGCCGGAAGCAGCGAGAAAGGATGCCTTGTACGATCCTGAGGGTGAAGCGGCTTCATATATAGAGGCTGCTGCAGACAGCCATGTTTTTATGAAATCAGCCGATGTAAGCTCTATTACTGCCCGCTGCAGCACTCCGGTAGAAGCACTGGAAACGGCCCTGTCATTTGAAAAAGATTCAGTTATATTTTACGTCACCATGAGGAAGGTGGTCTCCGATCATCTCGGAAGGGAGAAGATCGATCTGATCATCGATGAAGAGCTGAAACATATTGCAATGTTGAACTCCAGGAAAAATAAAACAACCGGAGCATAGACCGCTGCTACGAGTGGACCGTTGAAATTGCAGCGATTTTAATGGCGATGAGGCCGCCCAATCTCGCAATATCCTCCAGGCTTAAATATTCGATGATATTGTCCCGGAAGAGGATATTAGCTTCCGGCGGGAATTCATCATCCCCTCTATGTAATACGACAATCACATCGATGTTCGGCAGTACGGTGAACCTGACTGAAACATCACCATAGGATTCCCGGCATCCGTTCAGAGCCTCCTCGGCCGCGAGTATCTTTTCCGGTTCTTCTCCAAAGGATTTGAGTAAAATAGCCGGTCCGAATTTCCGGAAGGCGTAATTATAGAACATACCGTTCGGCAGTGTTTCAAAGGAGACATATTCACCTTTCGGGGGATTCGACGACGGTTTGTCCGGGTTCGAAGTCAGGTAGTGTAGAATGAGGACTTTCTCCATTAATGATATATCATCAGGATGAAATCCGGCATCGGTTGAGTCTATCCCGTAATTTTTACCGAAATAGCTGAATATTATCATCCCATCCTCTCTATCGGCGCCGCTTCCTGCGCAGACATCATCCGCGTCTGCCGCCCGGAAGAGCGAGACAGCTTTCTTAAATGCGGAATCGTAGTATGCGGATGGTTTTGCAGCACCCATGATCTGTCTCTTTCCTCTGGATTGCTTTATACTGCGCTCGATACGACTATGGGGATGTCTTTCATTGTAAGAAGGCCCGGAGGCGCTTCAACAACCCGCGGGACGGCGTTTACAACCATCGAAGCAGTGCCGATATCTCCGTGGGTTCCTCCCTGTATTCTTACAACGATATCAGGTGTGCCGGATATGATAACCTCATCATGCGGGTCCCTGGCGCCAAGATATGCCTGAAAATCGAGGATGATTTTTTCTTTTCCGTTACTGAAGCCGCGTCCGACCTGTTTAACTCCGGCAGCCTGACCTTTTTCAACAGTAAGGTAATTGCTGGTTGTTCTCTTTTCCGCCACAACCGGTTCGATATTTTCTAGAATTTCATCCAACTCCCAGCCAAGACCCATGGCGATCATATTAATTGATTCAGATAGACCTACGTGTCTTATGCTTCCCCCATTAACTTTTTTATTGAATTCTTCGAAACTGCATCGTGCACCAATTTTTTTCTGGAAGGGAAGCCGGCGATTGGTAGCTTGCAGTTTCCGAACAGCTTTAATGGAAGTT
>CBDUZM010000623.1:0-1864 GCA_965371685.1 uncultured Spirochaetaceae bacterium
GAGGATTCGCATATTACTTCTAGTGCATAAGCTTATGCTATGAATTGAAGTGCGAGCGGTGCTCTGTTTCCCTCACTTTTCATAAAAAAAGGAACCAAATGAGATGTCACTATTGTGGATACAGGACTCAGCCTGTGGAAGTCTGTCCTCAGTGTGGTTCACTCGATATCGGTTATTCGGGCTTTGGTACAGAAAGAATAGAAGAGGAAATTCAGGGAATCCTGCCTGGGTTGTCAGTCAAACGTGTAGACACAGACGCTGTTCGAAAAAAAAGAGAACTTGGGAAGGCACTGTCTGATTTCAGGAAAGGAGAAATCGACATCCTTCTCGGAACCCAAATGGTTGCCAAGGGACTGAATTTTCCCGGCGTCAAGCTGGTAGGAATCGTATCTGCCGATGTGGGATTACAGCTTCCCGATTTCCGGGCTCTCGAGAGGACATTTTCGCTCATTGTGCAGGTATCCGGGAGGGCGGGAAGAACGACTCCTGACGGTAAGGTCATGATTCAAACGCTAAAACCGGAAAACAGTGTTTTATTAAAAGCAGCCCGGATGCAATTGGAGGAGTTTTACCGTGAAGAGCTGGCCATGCGGGAGAAGCTGCTGTTTCCCCCTTATTTCAGGATAATCCGTCTTGTATTTCGCGGAAGGAACAGGCAGAATGTACTGGAAGCAGCAGGAAAGTTCAGCAAATTGCTTATATCCTCGCTGCAGTGTTCTCAAGCCCAGACCGAATGCCTTGGACCTGTTGAGTGTCCACTGAGTGTGATATCGGGAAACCATCGCTTCCATGTTATAATAAGGGGGAAAAAATTTTCAGCCGCCCACGCGGCGGTTCGATCCAAGCTAAGGCAATATAAAATACCTGGAGGTGTTTATCTGGAAGTAGATGTGGATCCTGTCTCGCTCCTATAGCTCAGCCTTTGTAATTTCAGCCGGTACCTGCTTGAGCACGAAACAGCTTTTTGATTATAATCATGAAAAGTCGAGTGTTAGACGCGTACAGGAAATTCGATTGCTTTACAGATATGCAACTTCCAGCGACGGAAAACTGAAGCTTAAGGCTAAGATATATATCAGTAGTGAACACAAAATTGTTCTTGAGGATATAGATTACGATGCTGTAGATGTCATCAATAACCTGACAACCGCCGGTTTCAAGGCATATGTTGTCGGCGGAGCTGTCAGAGATCTTCTCCTGGCCAAACACCCCAAGGATTTCGATATTGCAACTAATGCGCGTCCCAATCAGATAAAGCGATTTATGCACCGCGCCCGTATTATTGGCAAACGATTTAAAATCGTTCACGTGTACTACGGCAGAGATAAAGTAATCGAGGTCTCAACCTTTCGCTCAGAAAAAAAGGGATCCCTGAACAACAATATCTACGGGACTCTGGGAGAAGATGCTTTCCGAAGAGATTTTAGTATGAATGCTCTTTTCTACTGTCCTTTGAAGCAGCAAATTATCGATTATGTGGATGGATACCGGGATATTCAGCATAAAATAGTACGGTCTCTCAACTCCCCTAAAAAATCCTTTAAAGAAGATCCAGTCAGGATGCTAAGGGCTGTAAAGTATGCCGCTATTTCTGGTTTCGCATTTTCCTATTCTATCCGCTTCTCAATTATGAAACTCAAGCTTTTGCTGAATGAGTGCTCAAATGAGAGGCTGACTGAGGAAATATACAAAATACTTCAATCCGGTTGTTCTGAGGCAATTGTAAAATCAATGCTGCACTTTAAACTTCTGGATGTTCTTCTGCCTTCTCTTAGTGGATTTTACGCACAATGCCGAAAGGCGAAAGAAAATAATCCGATGTTTCTGCGTCTGGAGAGATTGGATAGTATAATTCAACGGAAAA
>CBDUZM010000624.1:0-1835 GCA_965371685.1 uncultured Spirochaetaceae bacterium
TTTCTTTTTATTAATTCAATATTTATTGGGTTGCGGGTGAAACCTGCGATAGGTTTTAATTATCGCAGATGACAAGAAACAAAAAAGGGTTTTCGATAATCCGCTGCATCCTTTTATTCACTGTTATTGTCCTCGTCGTTTCCTGTGCCACCGCCAATCAGGTCGAAAGAGAATCCAATTCCATCTACAGGCTGTCTCAATGGGAAGGAAGAGATACCGTCAGGACCCGGTACGGATCGGTGAAGGGATTCAAGGACAAAGCGGACACCTGGATCTGGAAAGCTATTCCCTATGCCCAGGCCCCGGTCGGGGAGCTTCGGTGGAAGGCGCCTCAGGCACCGGCGCCGTGGGACGGCGTTCGGAGAAAACGGTGGTTCTCCCACATGGCCGTCCAATATCACCCGCTGCTCAAGCAAGGTATCCGGGGTAATGAAGACTGCCTCTACCTCAATATCTGGCGGCCGCAGACGGAGGAGGCGGATCTTCCGGTCTATGTCTGGATCCACGGTGGTGGAAATTCAATTGGTTCAGCCGCGGGGTTTCCCGACTACTATGGAAACAACCTGGCCGGCTATGCCAACCTTGTTTTTGTATCCGTCAATTATAGACTTGGCCCCCTGGGCTGGTTCTCACACCCGGCTTTAAGAACCGGCGAGAACGCTCTGGATGATTCGGGCAACTACGGCACTCTGGACATCATTCAGTCGCTGAAGTGGATCAGAGAGAACATACGCGCTTTCGGAGGCGACCCGGATAATATCCTCATAGCCGGGGAATCCGCCGGAGGCATCAACGTTCTTTCTCTGATGCTCTCTCCGGAGGCCGGCGGGCTTTTTCACAAGGCTTTGGCCCAGAGCGGCGGTATGATCACTCAACCGATGGAAGCAGGAGACCGGAAAGCCGAGGAGGTAATCCTTCATCTTCTTGTAGATGATCGGAAGGCTTCCGATACCGGAGAGGCAGAAGAGGTCCTCGGCCGGATGTCTGATGAGGACATCACAGATTACCTTCGTTCACAGCCGGCAGAGAAAATTCTCCGAAAGTACGAAAATGTCGTGGTCGGAATGATCGCCTTCCCTTACCTCTTCGAGGACGGTACTGTAATCCCCGCCGGAGGTTATGATGCCTTCGACGAGGGAAGCTACAACAAGGTTCCCCTGATCATAGGAGGCGCCAAGGAAGAGATAAAACTATTCATGATGCTCCAGGGAGATTTCCCGGATAGAGACGACTTCTACCAGCAGGTAGCACGCTTCGGCAGCGAGCTCTGGAAGGCCCGGGGAGTGGACGGGGTAGCGAGGAGGCTTCGCCAACACGGGGACCAGTCCGACATCTATGTCTACCGCCTCGATTGGGGAGCTCCCGATCTGCAGGGAAAAAGCATTCTCCCCAAGAAATATGGTCTGAAACTGGGCGCCGGCCACGGATTCGATGTTCCCTTCTTCCACGGATCCGACAGCATCTACGGGAAAGCCTTCGGGAGTCTGATTATTACCAAAGAGAATAAAGAGGGTAAGCGGGCACTTTCCCTCTCAATCATGACCTATCTTGGGAATTTTATTAGGTCGGGAAATCCAAACCATCCGAATACAGTGACTTCGGAATGGGAGGCGTGGAGCAACGAGACCTATGCGCCCAAGAGCATACTACTCGATGTGTCCGGCAACGAGCCGAATATCCGAATGTCTTCCAGAGAATTCACCGTTGAGAACGTAACGGAGAGTGTAAGGTCAGAGCTTTCCGAAGATCTCTTCAACGAGGCCTGGGAGTATATTACCAAACACGAATGATACTATACAGCCCCGAAAAGTACCCACCTTTAATAGAGTACGGCA
>CBDUZM010000625.1:0-1827 GCA_965371685.1 uncultured Spirochaetaceae bacterium
AAATCCTCTGGACTCGAAATATTCATTTACCGAAGCGCCCTGGAGCGCGACCTGAAATGTTTCATAAATCCCTTTTTCATAAGACCCTTGTAGTAAAAGCGGCGCACGCTCTCAGCCGTGTTGTACAGCGAATAGGCTGCCGGTTTGAGCACCACATCGCAGCAGCCCATGCGGTTAACAATCCGGCCCCCGAAGCCTGTCTTGAATTGGAAAAGGCCGGCCATGGCGTGCTTCGGATCATCAGAAGGCGGTATACCGAACAGATCATACTCTGTACAGTCCCTCTCCCGGGCAAGCTGAATGGCGCGCCATTGAAGAGCATAGTTCGGCATGAGGTTTCGATGCCGCCCCGAAGAAGCGCCGTAGGGGTACCAGGCGCGCTTTCCCCAAAAGCCCACTATAATACCGCCGAGAAGCTCACCCCCGGCTCTTGCCAGCAGAATACGGTATTCCGGCACTTTGCCTGAATAGTCGTGTACAGTTTCGAACAGGCCCCGGTAATAAGCGAGAGAATGAACGGCTATACGGTCCCGGGCGCCGGTCTCCCGGTGAAGCTGATACCAGAGCTCCAGTTTCTCCTCCCCCGCTTCCTCAACTTCCACTCCCTTTTTAAGGGAAAGACGGATATTGTAGCGGGTCTTGGATTTCATACCTTTGAGTATGGCATCTTCATCCCGGTCGATTTGCAGGATTACCGTGCTGACAGGTTGAATATCGGTGCCTGATTTTTTCAGGCGGCCGCTTATACTGCGCCTACCTGTCTCGAGTGGTTCGGGCAGGTTCCCCAATCCCTCACGAAACCACGGCAGATCGTACCGGACAGCGAAGGTATTGGCGGGTAAAAAGGGCGCGATCAGATCGGTCAGCCGGAGAAGGAGCTCCTCTCTGCCGATAGACGGCTCTTCCAGGGGAGGGCCGAAAGGGACGTATACCAGTGCACCCGCCGGATTCAGCCTTCTCGAGAGAACGAGAAACGGGAGACTCTCTTCACCTTTTTCGAGGGCGAGGGGGTGAGCCTGCCAGCCGCTCCGGGCCTTGAAAGAAGCCCAAAAACCTGTCTGCAGGATCTCCTCATTCTCATCCAGCTCTTCGAGCTCTGCCGGACGGACAGTGAAAAAATTTGTAACTGAATCGTTCCGCAATGTCAGCCCACCTTGCCGTTTTTCACCTTTTCGACCTTGACGGCCTTACCTCTAACATTCAACGGTTTATCATCCACCTGAAGGGTGAAATCTTTGACTGCAATCGGTATCTCGAAGAACTCCTCGATACTGATCTCATCGTTCTGCTGCTCCGGTTCGCCAACGCCCTCCAAAAGGACCCGGTCGCCGGGCTCGGCGTGATCTGCAAAAACCACCTCGACAATGTCATCCTTCTCGGCAGCAAGAAGCATGCCCTGGCTGAGCTCTCCTCTCAGGCTGGCAGGTTTCAGATTGTAAGCGAGAAGTACGTTCCGGCCCAGCAGCTCCTCTTCCCGGTAATAGGGAACCAGCCCTGAAACGATGCGGCGAGTCTCATCACCAAGGTTTATCGTCTCGATATAGAGCTTGTCGGCTTTCGGGTGCTTCTCCACCTTCTCGATACGAGCCACCCTCAGGTCGACTCGTGATTGGAAAAGGCTGGCAGGGCTCTCATCTTTTCCTGAAAACTTAATCCTCAACCCGGCGATTTGCTTGTCCTCGAGTTTTTTAAAGAGAAGCTCGGGACCGGTGATCCTCTCGATCCCGGTAAAAGTACCCAGGGTCTTCCAGGACAGAGGTCCGGTCCCTAAAAAGGAGGCGATCTTCTCCGCTGTTTCGGGAATGAATGGACTGACAAGAACAGACA
>CBDUZM010000626.1:0-1797 GCA_965371685.1 uncultured Spirochaetaceae bacterium
CAGAATATGCGTCAGGTCGAGGGGTTATATGCGAAAATTTCAAATGTGCAGGATATGCTTCAGGGAACTTTCCAGTAAGGGAATGATCCCGGGTGTTACCAAATCGAGCTGGTAGGAGAGAAAGAAAAATGAGCGTTACAGATCCTGTAGCAGATATGCTTACAAAAATTCGAAATGCAAATATGGCGCGTTTTGAAAAAGTAGATATTTCAACGTCCAAGTTGAAGTTAGAGATAACAAAGATACTAAAGAGTGAAGGTTATATTAAAAATTTCAAGAAAGTGGTGCAGGATGGAAGAAGTTACCTGAGGATATTCTTGAAGTATAAAGAAGACGGAAATCCCATTATTCATGGTATTAAACGGGTATCCAAACCGGGAAGACGAATGTACAGGGGATATAATAGAATGCCTCGAGTCTTCAATGGATATGGCACACTGATTATTTCCACATCTGTTGGAGTTACCACCGGTAGAAAGGCTGTGGAAAAGAAAGTCGGCGGAGAAATGCTCTGCACTGTCTGGTAAATGTCGAGGTAAATTATGTCGAGGATAGGGAAAATACCGGTAGAAATACCGAACGGAATTAAAGTAGAAATAAAGGATAACAGGATTACTGTTGCAGGACCCAGGGGGACTCTGGAACAAGTTTTTGACCCTAGTATTAAGATAGAGGTGCAGGATAAAAATGTATCACTTTCCCGTAAAAACGAGGTTAAACGGACAAAAGCACTCCATGGGTTGTACAGAAGCTTGTTGAAAAACATGGTAATCGGTGTATCGGAAGGTTTTACGAAGAATCTTTTGGTGAATGGAGTAGGTTACAGGGCTGAAATCAAGGGAAAGAACCTTATATTGAATCTGGGGTTATCTAATCCGATTGAATACCCGATTCCTGAAAATATAGATATTCAGGTGGAAGCTAATACCCGCATTTCAGTTAATGGAATCAGTAAAGAGAAATTGGGTCAGGTTTGCGCTGAAATCAGGTCTTTCCGTCCACCGGAACCGTACAAGGGCAAAGGGATCAGATATGTGGATGAGTACGTAAAGAGAAAGGTCGGTAAGACAGGAGTCAAGTAGAAATGAAAAAGTTGGCAGCAAAAACAGTAAGAAGGAAGAGACGCAGGTTTAGTATTCGAAAAGCTATAAGGGGTAATGCAAAGCGGCCGCGTATAACTGTTTATAAGAGCAATCATTATACCTATGTGCAGGCCATTGACGATATGAAAGGAGAAACAATTGCCTCTGCATCCAACAAAGAGAAAGTACTCAGGGATGAGAAGAACAATGTTGGTAATATGGAGAAAATAGGACTAACCCTGGGCGAGAGACTTAAAGACAAAAAGATCGCGACCGCTGTTTTTGACAGGAATGGTTATCTTTACCACGGCAAAGTAAAAGCCCTGGCCGATGGCGTTCGTAAAGCGGGTATACAATTCTAGGGGGGTTGTGTGGAGAAAGAAGAAAGATTCGAGAAAGAATTCGTCGAAAAGTTAATTAAGTTAAACCGTGTAGCCAAGGTAGTAAAAGGGGGAAGGCGTTTTTCCTTTTCTGCGCTGGTTGTCGTAGGTGACAGAAATGCCAGGCTGGGAATAGGATTTGGCAAGGCAAACGATGTAGCCGAAGCAATCCGGAAGGGCCTGGAAAAGGCGAAGAAAAGCATAATTAAAATTCCCCTCAAGAAAAACACTATACCCCACCAGATTTTGGGTGTTTATAAAGGCGCCAAAGTATTACTCAAACCGGCTGCTCCAGGCACCGGGATCATTGCGGGCGGTCCCGTGCGTGCGATAAT
>CBDUZM010000627.1:0-1796 GCA_965371685.1 uncultured Spirochaetaceae bacterium
ATCTCTCCTGAAATGGAGGCGGGAGCAGTTCCGGCACGCAGAGAAGCGAGAGTTCTCTCCTCCCAGGCAGTATCCTCACCTTTCTTTCTGCCCTCTTCAAGCTCCGCTTCGATTTTTTCCACTGATGGAAGCGAGAGCATTGGAAACTCAATTACCTTCGAAGCCACACTGATGCTATCAACCTCCTCAGTACGAATCTGCTCGAGGATACTGAGGGTTTCACCGGCGAGGACAGTCCCCCACCGTCTTGCATCCTCTACCCCTCCATAACCGAAATCGTCTGAGCCGTCCTCTTTCTTCTTCAGCCACTTGATCTTGGTATCTCCCGAAGCGCCATTGGCAAATAGAACATTGATTTTGTCATCGTATACCTTTTCCACCACACTCTGGATGAAACCCGGGTAATCGGCGGCGAAATACTGACCCCAGCTCATTACGCTTGCATGAGCTCCATAATCGACGAAAGCAGCAAACGGCATGCCTTCGGAATTATCGACACGCAGAACCGACAGCGTGTCATCAACAGGTCCATCCGGATTGGGCGCCCATTTTGCACCCTCCGGACTTGAAATCCAGCGGTTGATTGTTACATCCGCGTGCCCTTCACTCGCCCCAATCCGAGCGGTACGCAGGTTGAGGTTCGCCTCAGCCACTGCGCCGGCCATCTTGGCCACGAGCTGATCAACGTAACTCCGGTCAGGTTCAATGTTGCTCCATCGTTCTCTCATTGTTGTGCCTGAGCCGGAGTGTGTGTGGGAAGCTGCAAACATAATGTTCGCTTTCGGAATGCCGGTCATTGACTCGATCATTTCCCTCGTCTCTGCCACAACTTTCTTCCCAAGCAAAAGGACGTCTGCAGTTACGATAGCCGCCTTCGTCTTACCGTCATCGATTACAAGAGCCTTTGTGTAGAGCTCAGTAGCAATACCTATGGATGGTTTTCCTCCATTGGCGATCGTTCCGACCGGGGGTGTAATGTTCGACTTGGCCGTCCCTGCTTTTAGATAATTCATATAATCCTCTTAAGAATTTTGGGAATTAATGCGGGTATGCGGGGGGTTTTATCCCCCCGTATACCCTACTCTCTAATAAATTGGTGCACCCTTAATAGCTTTTTCGCGTATTTCCCTGATTCTAGTCAACCCGGCCTTATTGATCGTTGTAAGGTATTCATTCCAGTCTGCATCGTTCGAAGGATCGAGCTTCCCCATGATGAATTTAGTAGCATACTCTTTAAAGATATCATTCGTAACTGTTTCAAGGTCGGCACGTTCCTTATCATCTTCCGGTGTAAAATTCCATGCAATTTGATCTTTTATATACGGTTTAGGCTTCATTGCAGTTTGGAAATCAGTAGCTCCAGGACCAAACATTGCTATCAAATAAGGCGTATTCATAACAAGAAACCCACCCGATTTGTCGAGAAATCCATAATCCTTATACATATTCTTCTCGCCTTCGGGATTATTGAAAGTATTTATATGATCCATGAACACGGGTTTGCCGTCCTTGTATTTAAAGGTTTCACCCTCGACACCGAATGTATTGAAATTACTTCCTTCCTCTGTAGAGCACCAATCGAAAAATTCAAGAAGGCGCTCCACTTTCTCTTCAGAACATTTCGTGGTAAGAGCAGGACCCCACCCCACGAACAGCCCGTATCCGTATCTCGATGCCATTTGTTCCTTGTTCGGATTTGCGATGATATTATCTCCCGACCAGCTCCAATTTGCATCAGGATCCACATCCTTCATAGTCTGGTTTGCCCAATCCGCCCTGACATAGTAGCTGTACTG
>CBDUZM010000628.1:0-1792 GCA_965371685.1 uncultured Spirochaetaceae bacterium
CCCGACTGTTACAGAACGTTTTCTGGCCAAAGAGAAGGAGCGGGACCCGGAGAATTTCCGCCGCGAGTATCTGGCTGAGTTCACAGAGGCGATTAGCAGTTTTCTTTCGGCAGAATCAATCCAGCAGTGTGTTGTCGAGGGAAGAACCGAGCTACCTCCAAACAGAGGGGCTTTTCACTATATTGCTGCAATTGATGCTGCCTATAAGGGTGACCAATTCACTGTCTGCATAGCTCATAATGATAATGTTAAAGAGAAAGTCGTCATCGATTACCAATGCGGTTGGCAAGGTTCACGCAAGAACCCTCTGAAGCTACCAGGAGTGATGCAGGAGATCAGATCGCTTGCCGATCGTTATGGTTTCGATAAGGTACACGGAGACCAATTCGGATCCGAACCACTCAAAGATATCTTTAAGCGCTACGGGCTCTCTTATAAGGAACGCACCTTCACCTCTCAGTCCAAGGCTGATATCTATGCCACTCTCAGAACCCTCATCACAGATGGCAGGATAGAGCTGTTGGATCACAAGTCATCGCTCAGAGAACTTCGGGGACTGGAGCTCGAATTACTGCCTGGCGGAGCTGTTCGTATTGGTCATGCCCGGCATGGCAAGGCTCGTGACGACTATGCCGATGCTATTGCTCTTGCCGTAAGTGAAGCTACTAGATACAGGCGGTTGGCGAATCGGTTAGTCGTGGCTGGGCCGCAGATCCTCAAGGGTTATTTTGGCTATAACTTGTGATCTGGCCATTATATATGACCCAGAAATGAGTTGATGTTTCTCTGAAAGGAAGCGTTCATGTAAGTACCAGGAGGTTTTAACATGGACGATTCTTTAAGGCCTCTAGAGGAGGCCCTGCCCCGGTTCCTTCGCCGCTGCGACGCCGAGTCCACACGTTTGGCCTATGAGCGGGAACTGCGGCGATTTCTTGCCTGGGTTGGCGGCAAGCCAGGGCCGGAGGTACTCTTTGACTACCGGGATTACCTTCGGAGGAAGGATCTCGGACCGACGACTATCCAGTGGAGGACAACGGTAGCAAGGGCTTTTTTGCGGTTCGCCGAAAAGCAAGAATATTTGAACGAGCCGGTTGTCGGAGATTTTAAACCTCCCAAGGGGAAGACCGGATTCGCCCCCCGGATTCTCAGCCGTAGAGAGCTGAAGCGCTTACTGGATACTCCTGATCGCAGGAGCCGCAGAGGAAAACGTGATACACTTATTTTGGTCTGTCTCGGTGTTGGCGGGCTTCGCGCCAGTGAGGTCTGTCGCCTCAATGCCGAGGATGTCCATATACAAAAAAGCAGGATCGTCCTTCACGTTACGGGGAAGCGGAGGAAGCAGCGGCTCGTCCCTCTTACAGGAGAATGGGTGAGCCTTTTCCGTAGCTATCTTCGAAGCTGGCCAAAGAGCAGGGGAGACAATCCACTTTTCTGGTGCGGGCAGCCCGGCTGTGAGGATAAGAGGCTTACTGTGGCAGCGATCGATTATCTGGTCCGGCGTTATACCAAGGAACTCGGTTTACATGGAATCAGCGCCCATGCTCTTCGCCACACTGCAGCATCTCTGGCGATTGATGCGGGAGAACCGCTCCATCGTCTACGAGATCGCCTCGGTCACTCGAGTATACTTGTGACCTCCCGGTATCTTCATGCGAGATAATGACCATCGGTTTATGGTCCTCGATTGCGTGCGACGTGGCGGGGGCTGGAAACGAGCTTACGGAATGGCTAGTGAGGCACTTCCAGAGGAAACAGGGAGAAAATGGATATGCCAATCCTACGGAGTGCCGCG
>CBDUZM010000629.1:0-1788 GCA_965371685.1 uncultured Spirochaetaceae bacterium
GGTTCGGAGAGCAGGCTACCTTACTGGTGTACAGATAGTTAAGCATGAAGAGCTTGTGCCGGGAGTATATCGCACCAATTATAAGGACGGAAGCCAAATTATTGTGAATTACGGCAATAACGATTTTAACTACAACGGCAAAACAGTTACAGGCGGGGGTTTCTGCCTTGTGCCGGGCTTATCAGCGAAACCCGGCGGAGGAGAAAATTAGAGATGGGTTTTAAACTATTCGGGCCGAGAGATCTGAGAGAGAAGAGAGCATTCGAGGGTTTTCTCTTTGTGCTTCCATGGATCATCGGTTTTTTTCTTTTCATAGCCTGGCCCATGTTTTTTTCCCTGTACCTTGGATTCAATAAGGTCAATCCGGCGGGTTTTTTAACTCGCTTTGTCGGGCTCAGGAACTTTAAGCGGGCTTTTTCTCTTGATATCGAATTCGTGCCTATTCTGCTTGAATCACTTCGCGATGTGGTTATAGAAACACCGGTAATAATAGTGTTTTCCCTGACTATTGCCATACTTTTAAACAGAAAGCTGCCGGGGCGCTCTCTCCTGCGCGCTCTTTTCTTTCTACCTGTGGTTATAGGGTCCGGATACGTTCTCAAAGAGCTTATGAATCAGGGAATCGGGGGTATCTCTGTTGCCCTGGGAGTGGAAAGCGGCGCAGGTATGGCACTTGATGCTTCCGGACAGGCGGTGGAAACGTCGGTCCAGGTACAAACCCCGAATGTTGTCAATATTTCAGGATATATCAATGAATTTCTGGGTCCGAGTATGGCAGCCGGCGTCAATGAATTCCTCAACAGGCTGGGTCTCACCCTCTGGCGTTCAGGTATTCAGATACTGCTCTTCATTGCCGGGCTTCAGGGAATCTCAAAATCTCTATATGAGGCGGGCAGAATAGACGGCGCAAACGAGTGGACGCTTTTCTGGAAAGTCACCCTTCCGGTTATTTCTCCGATTATGCTGGTAGTAATAATCTTTACAATTGTGGATTCCTTTACCGACGTTTTTAATCCGGTGCTGCACTATATTAAACAGCAGGCTTTTCCATCCCAGGAATTCGGCGACGCCTCTGCACGCGATTTTGGATATAGTTCCGCCCTTTCATGGATCTATTTTCTGATTATCTTTTCTTTGATCATGCTTGTTAATTTTTTCATGCGCAAGAGAATATTTTATCAGGGGGAGAGGTAAAAATGGCTAATCTGGAAAGAGTAATAGCTTTTACAAAATTCAGAGGCACAAACCTGCTTGTCAAAATTTGCATCTATACTGTATTAGCCAGCCTGGGTTTTGTTTTTCTTTATCCTCTCCTTTATATGGTATCCACCTCAGTTATGGGAACCGAGGACCTTATCTCTCCCTACGTTGTATGGATTCCCTACCAGTTCAATCTGTACAATTACTACCTGGCATCTATAGGCCTTAGATTCTGGTCCGCCCTTCAAGCAAGCGCAATTTTGTCTATAGGCGGAGCTCTGGGACAGACGCTCTCCTGCGCTCTTATCGGTTACGGCCTGGCTCGTTATAAATTCCCGGGACGTAATATAGTATTTATACTTGTTCTTTTTACATTTATTGTTCCTCCGCATGTAATAATGATTCCTCTCTATATTCAATTCTCACGTTACGGCTGGATATTTACATACTTACCGTTTCTTGTTCCCTGTTTTCTGGGGCAGGGTTTAAGGGGCGCCATATTCGTAATTATATACAGGCAATTCTTTGCCACCTTGCCCGCTGAGCTTGATGATTCCGCCAGGATCGATGGGTTGGGAGGATTTAAAA
>CBDUZM010000630.1:0-1771 GCA_965371685.1 uncultured Spirochaetaceae bacterium
GTGCAGTCTTGTTGATAAAGTCGTATCTCACTCGATGTTTTCTTCCGAAGACAAGATCGAGATTTTCCACGGTAGCTGTTACGCTGAATTCGTCGCAGTCTATCCGGCGCAGGCCCCGTCCCCGCCTGGCAAACTCCATGAGCAGCTTCCTGCCGTTTTTTTCCCAGGTATACATAAAATATGTGAATTTATTCTCTTCCCGCCCGTCCGGCTCTATAATGATTGGACGGGTCGAATCACGGTACCAATCCGCTTCGTCGAAAAAGTCCCGCACCAGCTCGTTTTTTAGAATACCAGGGATGAAGTTTACAAGATAGACTTCTTCGTCTCTCTCTTCCCAGAAGAAGCCCGTCTTTTTGTAGAGGGGCACGGCCTTCGTGTTCCCCGCCCAGGTGTGCAGGTCGAGACGCGGCCAGTCCAGTTCGGTGGTCCTTTCAACGGACTTCAGCATCAGGGCTTTTCCGATTTTTTTACCGTGGTAGTCGGGCCGGACGTTGAGACCTTCTATGTAAAGAGCTCCTTCCTCTTCCGTCCACTTGCCGATTTTACAGTATCCGACCACCTCGTCTCCGACAGCGGCAATGTAAAGATTCACATAGGGGGATAACTCCTCTTCCTGGCGCACAGACTCTTCGGTTATCTCAATGTTGTACCCGCCCCATGAATCGCCGCTTCTGCTCCACATCTCCGCCACAGCTGCGGCATTGGACGGATCGTATTCTACTATTTTGAAGTCAATCATACCCTCCTCCTTGATCGGGCGTAATTTATTATTAATAGTGAGTTTAATAAGGTATATGTCTGAGGTCTCCGGAAAGAGACGTAGGTGTAGCGCAGTAATACCAGCTTACTGCATCAATAGACGCCTTAGCTCATTCATTGATAGTTTCCCCCTTTACTTTCATGTTTGATAATGATTGTATAATGATTGACTATACACGACGATAACGGATATGGCAAGGGAGATATCATGGAAAAACGGTTATGCGGATCATCCGGGCTCGAGCTTCCCGTGCTCGGTATTGGCTGCTGGTCTTTCGGCGGAGGAAAATACTGGGGAAGCCAGGATCAAAACGATGTGGATGGTGTTGTTCGCCGGGCGTTGGATTGGGGGTGCAATTTCTTCGACACCGCTGAGGGGTACAACAACGGAGAAAGTGAGATTTCGCTGGGGAAAGCTCTGAAAGGCAGGCGCGGCGAATCTATCATCGGGAGCAAAATCAGCCCGTCCAACGCCTATCCTGATTCGATTAAAGAACACTGCGAGGCAAGCCTGAATCGCCTCGGTACTGACTATATCGATGTCTACATGATGCACTGGCCCATAAAACGGCAGGTGACAGAAGGAAATACACCTCCGCCTTCCACCGATGAAGCTTTTCATGCCCTCGATGAGCTGCGCCGGGAGGGGAAGATCCGCCATGTCGGATTGAGCAACTTTGGAGTAGAGCAGCTTCGGGAAGTTATCTCCACCGGAGTGCAGATAGCCGTGAATGAGCTTGCATACAGTCTTCTAAGCCGGGCTATAGAAATCGAGATAATGCCTCTCTGCCGGGAAAACGGGATAGGCATTCTCGGTTACATGCCGCTCATGCAGGGTCTTCTGACCGGAAAATTCCGTACTCTTGATGATGTGCCCGCAAACAGGGCCAGGACGCGGCATTTCAAGGGAGACCAGGAGGGATCCCGTCACGGCGAATTCGGGGCGGAGAGGACGACATTCGATACTCTCGATGTTATCAGGGAGATCTCCCTGAGGGAAAATATGCCT
>CBDUZM010000631.1:0-1762 GCA_965371685.1 uncultured Spirochaetaceae bacterium
AGGAGTTATCCAAACCCGATCCGATTACAAGGTTTATCCGTGGGACGATGTGCCGCGGATATTTTGGGAGCAAAACCGTCAGCGTTTCGAATCTCTTCGACGGAACATGCCTGAAGGAATGAAGGCGATTGGCGGGATTGGCAACGGTGTTTTTGAAATATACCAGGATTTAGTGGGTTTTGAAAAATTGTGCTATATGCAGATAGATGATCCGGAGTTGTTTGCCGATATATTTTGCAGCATCGGCGACCTTATGGTGAATATCTGGCAAACGTTTCTTGCGCTCTTTTCTGATGTTTTTGCGGTGTGCCGAATCGGTGATGATCTGGGCTTTAAAACGGCTACGCTTCTTGCGCCGGATACTATTATCACCCATATTATCCCTCAATACCGCCGGGTGGTTACTCTTGTACACAAAGCTGGAAAGCCATTCTTACTTCACTCTTGCGGCTGTATTTTCGATGTTATGGATGAGTTGATCGATACGGCAGGTATAAACGCGAAGCACTCCAATGAAGACGCCATTGCACCATTTGACGAGTGGATTGAGCGGTATGGAAACAGGATAGGATTGTTTGGCGGAATCGATACCGACAGGCTTTGCAGTATGGCGCCGGATGATGTCTACAGATTCGTACTCGAGGAAGCGAGCCGTTTTCGGCAAAAGGCAAGGGGATTTGCCCTTAGTTCGGGCAACTCGATTCCCCCCTATGTCCCGGCCGAGGGATATCTTGCAATGATAAGAGCTGCACAGGAGCTGCGAAACCGCGAATTTTGATTATAGTTGAATGAAGCGGATTTCCATGCACGTGTTTTTGTAGAAAGATGTTTCTACTTGAGGAAACTCGGGAAAGCACCCTGAATACTGCCGGCATGAAATTTAATAAGCTTTAAATCCATACTTCGCGCTAATTCCTGTATATCTCCGGAAAAAAGTTTTCCATCTGAATCCAAAACACTTTTACCCGCCTCTTCTACCGGTAAGAAATCAATTATTTTTTTTGCCTCTTGTAAAATCTGTCGCCAATTTTTTGAAAGCTCTGCAATATCAGGTGGGATTCAAACCGGGATCCTTGCCGCATGACGCCCAAAAAAGGTATCCCACTCTCTGTATACTGGAATGACAGTTGATCAGATCAATCCAGTCTCTAACATCGAGCCTTCCCACTAATGCCAACACTTTATTTGTGGCCAGATCAAATGGATGTAAAGTCAACCCAAGCTCTTCGTGCTGTACTAAAGGGAAAAATCTAAAAGCACTATCGCAAGTCCACTGCATGAGCACGCTTTCATTATTTTTAAAATCTTTCTTCATTCCCACACCCGCTATTGTTATATATTGCGACCAGACAGTCAACGGGAAGGACGTGAGGGGATGATTCCTCAAGATACCATCCGATCCCAGTCCCTATCGAGCCACTCTTCGTACACCGCATTGAGCTCGCTCAAAACGATTCCCCTGGCTTCCTCGTCCGTGATGGTGGAGGATTTCTGAAAATATGTGATGAGCTTCTTCAGCTGTCCCAGGCACCGTCTCCTGGCGGCCGTCTTTGCATTCCGAAGAACCTTCTCATCCCCTTTCCTTTGGAGGCGGGAGAGCCTCTTCTCCAAGACCTCCCGCCAGAACGGAGGAACCTTATGGGTATCGATGATGAATTCCGCGCTCTTGTGAAGCTTGTGGATCGTATCGCCTCCGAACCTGCCCATGAGCCTGACCGTGCCTTTCGTGAGAAGCACTGATGCGATAATCATGATGGCGACG
>CBDUZM010000632.1:0-1737 GCA_965371685.1 uncultured Spirochaetaceae bacterium
CAGCTCAGCTTCGAGCTCAAGTGCAGTCTTTAGAATGGCGGGTTCGACGCCTTCTGCAAAGCAGGCTGGATACCAGAAAAACTTATGCCAATCGTAACGCGGCGTATCACCATCCTCACGGCAGCTTGCGTCCGAGGGCAGATAACCGGCGTATCCGTTTGCATAGCCGATAATGAAAAGATGCTCGCAGGAAAGCTGCTCCCTCATTCGCAGTCCTATCTCTGCAAACAACTCTCCCGGCACAGCCACCAGGGCAATCCCCGGTCCTATCTGTATGATCTGCATCTCGCCAGTGATAAAAGTGGGTGCAGTACCGTCAATAATCGTCGGAAGAATTCTTTCCTCCCACGCGGTGTCTTCCCCTTTCTTTCGTTTTTCCTCCATCTCTGCAGCCATCGTGTCGGCGGACGGCAAAGGAAGAAGCGGGAACCTGACTTCCTTCGAGGCTACACTCAATTCATCGCACTCAGCCGTTTCGATCAGTTCGAATACTTTTAAAGCTTCGCCAGCCAGGGCCGTTCCGTAACGACGTGCGCCTTCGTCTCCGTCGCCGTATGCGAAATCGTCCGAGCCGTCATCTCTTTTTTTAAGCCATTTGATCTTAAGGTCCCCCGATGCCCCGTTGGCGAATTGAACCTGGAAGCTGTCTCCATAGACCTTCTCAAGAACTTCCTGGAGATAACCTGGGAAATCGGCGGAGATATATTCACCCCAATGCGAGACACTCGCATGTGCGGCGTAGTTAACCAATGCGGCGAAAGGCTTTTCTTTACGTTTGTCCATCAGGTCCACACGCAGAACCGAGACTTTAGAATCGACCGGTCCTTCCGGATTCGGCGCCCATTTGGCGCCCTCCGGAGTGGATATCCAGCGATTGATGTTCATTTCCGCCACACCTTCTCCAACACCGATCCTTGCCTCGGCGAGGCGCGAATCGGCCTCAATCACCGCTCCTGCCATCTTGGCTACAAGCTGGTCGCCGTAGCTTTTATCCTGCTCTCTGTTAAACCAACGATCTCTCATAGTTGCCGCTGCGCCCGAATGGGTGTGCGATGCTGCAAACATCACGTTTTTTCCCGGAATGTCGGTGCCTGCTTCTATCAGATCTCTTGTCTCGGATACAATTTTTTTTCCAAGGAGGATGACGTCGGCGGTTACGATAGCCGCTTTCGTCGTGCCGTCATCCAGGACCAGAGCCTTTGCATATATATTGCTCCTGATACCAAGAATTCCTGTGTCGCTATTGGCGGTCTTAGAACCGACCGCAGGCGTGATATTCGCTCTCGCAGTTCCTGCTTTCATTTCATATCTCCTTCTGTATTTCTTTCTATTCTTATTAGCTCCTGAAACATATATTGCGCCAGTTCCAGATTACCCATTAAATCCGAAATCGGCTCAATCACTGTAATATAGCCGTTAAAACCGTTTTTGTAGAGCGCTTTGAATACCCCGTGAAAATCCATATCCCCGGCCTTGCCGAGTAGATGCCTCTTGTAATACAGCCCTTCGTACTCCATGGCGCCTTCCTGTCCGGCATCAGCGGGGGCCAGGCACTGGACGGAAACGATAAAAATGTAATCCTGCAGCTTCTCGACTGCCTGGACATAATCCACACGCTTAAGGAAGAAGTTAGCCGGGTCATACATCAACCCAAAATTGTCTCTTTTGATCTCTTTGAGGGTTTTCAAGGCAGCATCCGGCGTCTCGAAAGCTCCGCCGGTATGTGTCTGTATGGCG
>CBDUZM010000633.1:0-1735 GCA_965371685.1 uncultured Spirochaetaceae bacterium
CTGTTCCAATATCCCCCGAAGGTCTTCCAGAGGCATCTCATTACCGGGTGTCTGATGCAGGACATGAGAGTAGCAGCCGTTACACTTGAGATTACATCTTTTGGTGATACTGGCGATGATAAAAGGCGGTACATGTACCCCGTTCCGCTCCCAATGAACCCTTGTCCTGGCTGCTTTCCTCTGCCTCAGGATCGTTTTAAGAATGAATCCAATCCGGGAAGGATCCCTTAAAGAAATCTTCAAGGCGTCCGAAAAGAATCTCCTGATGCTGCTGTTCAGCAGGGGAACATGGTCATGGTTATACCCTGAGATTATCAAATAACACCGCCGTCCTTCCTGACAGGCCCGATAACTTCTTCCCCGCTTCTCTATCGCCTGAAAGATGCTCGATCATCAGCCTGCCCTCTTCAACGCAGAGGGCGTCATGGAGGGGAAAAACCTCCCGGAGTAAAAAATGGGCATACTTCACGAGCCGAAAAGGGCCGTGAGGCCTCAGCCCGAGTCCGGGCAGGTCCTCTACAGCGACAGAATAGCATGCCTTGATGTTCTCGATAATGTCCGACAACTCGAGGGTGGGTGAAAAAACCAGGGTGAAGCACCTTCCGAATTCATCCGCACCTTCAGTACGGTGAGCATCGGATACACCTACAATCGGCATCCATCCGTGATTGACGCACTCATCATAATAGCGGGCAGTGTGCATTGTGTTTTCGAGAAGATTTTCCCTGGTATGATGAAAATTGAGGGCCGATATTACTTCCAGGGCGTCGAACGGCTTCTTCTCGAAGAGCAGGTCGGTTACAGGACCCGGCGCCATAAAGTGGTGGAGCGAATACCAGTAGGGGTGGCAGAAAACCGCCAATCCTCCGGCTTTACGGATATTTTCAAAGCACCAGAGGCATGATGCGTACTGATAGGGATCGACTCCCGCAGGCAGCGTTTCCAGGTTATCCTGGATTTCCCGGACTGCCTCCTTGTATCCATCAGGATCCTTCTGAAAGAGATCCGCGACACTGGAGCTTCCCCCGAAGTTGAGCATGTGGACGGGATTCTCCGGTGGATGTATTTCCTCTCCGGGAAAAATCCTGAGATCGACAGGAAGACCATTGAACGCCTCCACCGCTTCAAAGGAAGACCCATAGTAATTATGGTCGGTAAGAGCCATGAAATCCAATCCCGAACGGCGGCAAACCCCGGCCACGTAGCCGGGCTCTTCCCTGCCGTCTGACCGGCAGCTGTGCATGTGGATGTCGCCTTTGAAGGGAAGGCGGTTATAGAGATCATCCCTCAGGGAGTATATACGAAACTGCGCTATATTTTTCCTCGCTCCGTTCCTGACAATATCCAGAAGAATATTATGCTCCGCTTCTCCTGCAAAGTGCAGAGAAAAACTGAGACAACCCTCTTTTAAGGAAGGAGATATTTCTTGACCCGAATCTCCATTGGGAAGCTGCTCGAACGGTACATGCCTGACGGTATAAGAAACATCGCTTTGAAAGTGGTTGTGCTGAAAGAGAGGTCTTATCACGATCTCGGTCTCTCTGTCAGCTCGCACCACTGCCGGTAAATCGTAGAATTTTCTATAGAGTGTATGGTAAGTCATGGCAGGCATTATGCGTTCTCAAGGTGGACTCGTCAAGAATATTCTGATAATAACGTTCCCTGTGAGCCATGCTTGCCGCCCTATATATTTGTCCCGGCAGTATTGCCAGGTATCGCTGATCCTTCTCGCCCC
>CBDUZM010000634.1:0-1719 GCA_965371685.1 uncultured Spirochaetaceae bacterium
ATAGCGGTGATCTGAGCAGCGGAACGATCGGTGACGGAAGCACCGACAGTGACAAGACGAACGACTGTAGTCTGCTGATCGACTGGATGACGCTTCATCCTGATTCGATCGCCGGAGCGGGCCTCTGGGTCCTTGGTGACGATGTCGCCCAGGATCTCGACGGTCTCACCTCGCCGCAGGCGCACGCGCTGCTCACGACCTGGTGCGGTGTTCTTCCGTATGCGCATTCGAGATGGGGCAGCTACTATGCCCTTACCGGCGGGTTCCCCGTTGGTGTCGTGACTCCGCTGATCACCGGTACCGCTGCGGGTATCTTCTACCACACCGGAGTGGCAGATCAGTGGTACTCATTCGGTGGCTGCCCGATCATCAACCAGTTCGACTGCATGACGAACTCGATTGGTGCGACGATCGCCGCCGAGTATCCGCCGTACGGACCGCACGTCAACATTGCTGCTGCGATCCAGAATGTGACGCCGAATGCGTCCGGTGCTCCGATCAGGACGATGTGGTTTGGTCACAGCTTTATGTACTTGCGTGATACGGGTATGGGAACGCCGATCATCCGTAACCACATCATGGAAGATGTCATCAAATGGATGAACAACGAGACCAACCCGGTCATCACAGAGGCAGAAGAAGTGCCGAAGGCTTACAAGCTCTCGCAGAACTTCCCGAACCCGTTCAACCCGTCAACAACGATCAGTTTTGACGTGAAAGAGCGGGGACATGTAAGTCTCAAGATTTACAACGTCGCGGGACAGCTGGTGAAGACGCTGGCCGACGGTGTCAAGGATGCCAGCTCCTACAAGATCACGTGGGATGGAACCAACAACCACGGGGCCAAGGTAGCGAGTGGTGTCTACTTCTACAAGATGCAGAGCAAGAGCTTCAGTCAGACCAAGAAGATGGTGCTACTCCGATAGGGAAGAACCTATCAGACCAGGTCTGAAAGCTGCTTTTGGGCTGGGGAGCAACAGGCTCCCCAGCCTTTTTTTAGTTATAATTCCTTATTTAGCTTTATTTAGCCCTTCCCATGGCGGATTTTCATTGACAGGGAATTTTTTAAATACATATATTATAGTAGATTAATGAGAATTAATTGCTGGCGAAGACACTTAAGAAAAGGGAAGGCATGACAAGGAGAAAATCGACAATCCTTATAGAGTTTTTCCTGATCGGCATACTGGCATTGCTTATGCTCCTGTCGGCCTGCCGCAGGGAGGCTCCCACGCTGGACAGAAACAGGGATCCGCAAACATACATTACGAGCTCTCCTCCCGAGACGACAGATGCGGAATACCGGGTGCATCTCTACTGGCATGGCACTGATCGTGACGGCGTCGTAGAGCGCTATATATGGCATATCTCCGATACGGTGATGACTCTCGACCCCATCGGGGAGCCTGATATCGAGCTCCTCGACTGGAATCCGAGGGCCAGGATTGCGGATTACCTGACGGGAAAAATCACCTCGAAAACGGACTCCATATTCATATTTCAGGGATTCGACAACAGAACGGGAGCCTTTGTCAACAAGCAGGCCTTTCATATAGCCTCGATAGACGACGGCGGAAAGCTCGATCCCTCCCCTGCGCGCCTTCAGTTCCTCGGGCGTGTCAACGGCGTGCCGACGGTAGAGTTCTGGCTGATCTTTTACCGGGACAATGGTGATTCCATCGTAATTCCATATGATCCGTGTTGCATCGATACCGTGCC
>CBDUZM010000635.1:0-1711 GCA_965371685.1 uncultured Spirochaetaceae bacterium
GATATGCAGCGTTACGTGCGGAATGCCCTGCTGGGTACGGTTGGAGGAGGAACCAATCAGATCCAGAGGCTCATCATTGCAAAGCTTCAGGGGATGATGTAACCCGTGTAACCCTCTCTTTCCAACTTGCTAAAAGGGGGCCGTGCCATGGAGGCGAGTATCCTGGAAAAGAGGCGCGTGCCGAACTACTTCAAGAAGTTCCGGCATCTGGTTGTTCGGAACCGCTCCATCAATACAAGGAATTTTGTTGACCGCCTCGCGGAGGTATACGGAGACCGCCCCGTCTTCTTCTTGGATAGTGAGCTTTCCTATTCCTTTTTCTCGGGCAGCGAAATCAGCTACCAGACCCTCTCTCAATTTACAAACCGAATAGGTAATGCACTTTTGCAGCTGGGCGTTAAAGCCGGGGATAGGGTGGGACTTGTCACCTATAACCGGGTTGAGCTGGCCTTTGCCGAGTTTGCCTGTATGAAAATCGGAGCGATCCCCGTACCACTGAATTTCATGCTCAAGGCCAATGAGATTAACTATCAGATGGAAAATAGTGGCGCAAAGGTATTGATAACGGACTACGATGTATTTCGAAATAATATCCAGGACACGAGCAGGGTGCCTGCAATCGAAACATGGATAATGATAACCGAACAGGAGAAGCCTGATGGTTTTTATTCATTGAAGGAGATAATGGAGAATGTCTCGGATAACCTCGATCCAGCCCCACTTGCAAGCCAAGACGATGTGGTGATTATCTTCTACACCTCAGGAACCACTGGCGTACCAAGGGGCGCGATGCTGACTGACCGGAACATGATGTATACAGTTAGAAGATATTGCCTTCTGCTTGGAATTCCCCCCACAAATAGGAGACAGCTGGCGGTGCTGGTCATGCCGGTAGCTCACACCAGCGGGCATCAGAACCTTATGATCCTGCTGTCTATGGCGATACCTATGTATTTTGTAAGTCGCTTCGATCCGGCAGATGTCCTTGCCAAGATAGAAAAATACCGTGTCACCTTCTTTGCCGGGATCCCGGCAATGTTCAAGATGTTGCTTCAGGCAGATGTAGAGAAGTATGATCTTACCTCGATTCAATTATGGGGAGGTGGCGCAGACGCTTTTCCTCCGGATCTTGTCCAGAGGTTCAGGGAGCTATCCAAGCGAAAAAAATGGGGGATACCCATAAAGCCTATGTTCGTTCATGGCTATGGTATGGCGGAAACGTCGGGGCACGTATGTATTAGCCCTCCATGGGGGCCAAAGTGTGCGGGATGGGTAGCTCCGGGGATCCATTATCGCATTGTCGATCAAGACGGACATCTCGTGAAGAGAGGGGAGACCGGCGAGTTGGAACTCAAGGGACCCAATATAATGAAGGGGTATTGGAATGACCCTGATAAAACAGAGAATGCCTTTCGGGATGGTTGGTTCCGCACTGGCGATATCATGAAAACAGGCAAATGGCGTGTGTTGGAGTTTGTCGACCGTGAGAAGGACGTTATAAAATGCGGGGGGTACAGCATCTTTCCCACCGAGCTTGAGCAGCATCTGTCGGAACACCCAAAGATCGAACGAGCAGTAGTAGTAGGTGTTCCTCATCCAATTAAGGGAGAGATGCCGGTTGCCTTTATCCTTCTTGTCTCTGCTCCGTTTGGGCGGATGGTTGTCCTGTCCTTCTTATCTGAGCGAGGAACCCAAGCGACTTGAGCCTGAG
>CBDUZM010000636.1:0-1703 GCA_965371685.1 uncultured Spirochaetaceae bacterium
ACAGAGCATCTTCGTGGTAACGAAGCGCTATATCGTTCCTTGCCATATAACGGTAAAGCACGCCCAGATTATTGTAGGCCTTTGCAATTCCGGACTTACATCTGAGCGTTTCATATGCTTCGAGTGCTTTTAGATTGTACTCCATAGCTTCGTCATAGCGGTAGCTCAGCATGTAGAGCCGTCCCAGTTTTAGGTGAATATCTATGGCAGGCTTTTTAGAATCTGCTTTTTCGCGCTCCAGAATTTCCAGGGCTCTTTTGAAGCTTTCTATGGCTTCCTCGTATCGGTAGCTCTTGTAGAAAGCTTCGCCTTCCGACAATAAGCCTCCGGCGGCTGTACTGGTGTCCGGCGTTAATACAGCGGCCGGGATCAGGAGAAAAAGAAAAATGTATTTCAGTGTTCGCATTTTCATCCCGCGTTGTTTAAGTTTACGCCTGGAAGTCCATGGGGTCAAGGAAATGCATTCTTCGGTGGACTCTTCAATGCGATAGTGATAAGTTTTATAAAGGTCCATTATAAATGTCCATTTAAGGTGAGCGATTTGTACCATTATGACTGGTACTGCCTGAGAGATTCCGAGGAAGCCGGGAAAGGGGAGCTCGTTTCCGACAAGATCGAGGAGAAGGCGGAAGAAGAGGAAAGTCTCCGCTGCTCCAGCTGCGGTTTCATGATAACCACGAAGAAGGAGCGCATTTCCGTTGATGGCGCTCATAAGCATACCTTTGTCAATCCGGGAGGCAATATCTTTCACATAGGCTGCTTTCGGGGTGCTGCGGGCTGTGTTCAGGCAGGGGAAAGCACAACAGAACACAGCTGGTTCAAGGGATACGACTGGGCTTATGCCCTCTGCTCCAGCTGCCTTGCCCATCTCGGCTGGGTTTTTCATTCAGCAGAAGGCGATGATTTCTTCGGGCTCATCCTCGATAGGCTTTCAGCCTGTTAAAACAGTGATTCAATAGAGGGAGCTATATCCCGAATAGCCGGAATTATCGACGGATCACTCCTTCCAGAAGAGCTGATCCAACCATGTCCGGGCAAACCGGCAATCCAGCGGAACGCCGGTCACCCATCCCGGTATGACGTTGCCCAGCTTGTTCCCTGCAAGGATTATTCGGGGCGTTTTTCCTACAAAACCAATCCAGTTGAACCAATCCTCAACGAAGCTGTCGAACAGCTTCTGTCCCAGCTCTCTGTATTCGGCAGATCCAACTTCCGTTGTTTTCCACTGGTTCTGCATGGTCATCATCTCATTCCACCAATCCGGCGGCCTTTCGCCTTTAAACGATTCACTCCTGCCTGTTTCAATAAAGCGCCACCTCATGGGGAGTGTCTCTCCCTTTTTGAGCATCGCTTCCACTGCTTCCCTCTGATCGGCTTCCCAAAGGTTCCAGACATCGGAATGACCCGTCCATGTCCGCGGATCCCAAAACATATTATATTCAGAAGTATAAGGAATGTCGGGATTGTCGTGTGCCAGGCATTGCAGTTCACCGGCCGACCGCTTTTGATTGATGTATTCAGCATCTCCCTGCTTAATGGTAGTTTTTATAAATACCGCCTCGTAGTATTCTTTGACTAATTCGAGCTCTGCGGTCCAGGTGTCTTGAGAATAATCGATTAAAATTAAGAAAACCCTTCCATCGGGTAAGAGCCGCCAGCCGTCTCTATTCTTTTTGTCCAGACCTGCCTCATCGAGAAGCCTG
>CBDUZM010000637.1:0-1702 GCA_965371685.1 uncultured Spirochaetaceae bacterium
GTAGAAATGTAGCGGCATTGTGACTGGTGCAAAGGCAGCGTCCATTATAGGAAGCGACATTCAAGGAGATATCATAATGCAGGAAACCGAGGACATCGATAAAATTGAGCTCCCAAAGAATAATTCATCACACATTGTGAAGCAGGCATTGTCGTTTCAAACACCGGATCGATTACCGGTTTTTGACGGCTTCTGGAGTGAATTTGAACATAGCTGGCGCAAAGCAACAGACCTTCCTGATAACACGGACATATATGATTATTATTGGACCGATTTAAGGGTTCCGGTCGCACTTGAGCAATTATTTCCAACCAGGATGGGTGAAGTCAGGCGAGAAGGCGAGTATATTTTCTTTGATGACGGCTGGGGTAGAATTGTACGCACAAAAGAAGGCGCCAGCTTCAGCGAACCGGTGGAAAGGCTGCTCGAGCAGCATTCAGATCTGGATACGATTGATTTTGAACCTGCAGGGCTTGATATGAGATATCCCTCTTTATACCGGCAGGTTGAGTATCATCGCAAAAAAGGCAGGGCTGTATTCGTCAAGATAGGCGGTCCTTTTATACGGAGCTCCTTTTTTCGCGGCGAAACTGATTTCCTTATGGATTTGGCTGGCGATGAACAGTTTGCCAAAGCCGTTGTTGAGAAGGTCGGGGAGCATCTGCTGATGATAGGCCTGGAATCTCTGAAGCGTGCAAATGCTTACGATTTTGGCGTGTGGATATACGATGATATGTGTAATATCAGCACTCCTATGTTTTCACCGGCAACATTTGAACGTGTTTTCATGCCTGTATACGAGCGAATGATATCCGCACTCAAAGAGGCCGGCGCCAGGTGGGTTATACTGCACTGTGACGGAAATCTTTTTCCTCTGTTAGACATGCTTATTGAAACAGGTATAGACGGCATAAATCCTGTTGAGCCGGCGGCCGGTTTGGATGTTGTATCGCTCATAGACCGCTATTACGGCAGGATAAGCTTTATAGGAGGAGTCTGTAACTCGCATATCCTGCCAGGCAACGATCCTGCTCTCATCCGGCGTCACGTGGAGGCGATAGTGGATGCAGGGAAGAACGGCGGATTGATTATAGGCACACACTCCGTGGGCTCGGATATTTCGCAGGAGAGTTACGAATTATACAGGAAGATAGTCGCCGGCCGCGGTGCTTACGGGGAAATTGACTAATCGATTGGTGGCTTATTTTACCGGAACGACACCCGAACACACGCATTTCTGCATAAATAATCGAGCTCAAGCAGTGGGAAAAAGGCAGTGTATAAGGTGCGTTATACGATTCTCCAGTCGATTTTAACATATTTTGTGCGGGTCTTACATATATACAACTGATTTCTACCCCCCTTATAATTCGTCATCAGCTTTACGTGGAGCATCGCTTCAAAAGGGGGATAGTGAAGATTGCGTACAGTTTCTCCGAGTAAGAAATGGGAAAAAGTCCTCCGGGACCACCAATACTATCTCTTCCTGCTTCCTGCAGTAACGTACTTCGTTATTCTGCACTACGCTCCCATGTACGGTATCCAGCTCGGATTCAAGGATTTTGTCGCAACAAAGGGAATATGGGGCAGCCCCTGGGCCGGCTTAAGACACTTTAAAGCGTTCTTCGATTCATACTATTGCTGGCGCCTGATATGGAATACTTTTTCCATATCGGCATACTCTATTATCGCCGGGTTTCCC
>CBDUZM010000638.1:0-1696 GCA_965371685.1 uncultured Spirochaetaceae bacterium
CCATCTTTTTCTTGTAAACTATCAGTTTAGAATTGTTTTTAGTTTTACGATTGAGAGATGATTAATTGCACGTCTGAATAAACATCCAATGAGAGATATTTAAAAGTATTATTCACTCCCCAAAACAAACAGCATGCTAACAACAATATACCGGCGCTGATTGCTGATACAATATCTCTTCCCTCACTGTTGCTTCTGCGAAGCAAATCGTACCTTGAGCAGCTCTACGCCAGGAAAAATCTCTCGATACGTGAAATAGCGCAGCTGGCTGACGTGAGCAGTTCTGCCGTGGTCGCTGCTATGAGACGATTTGGGATCGCACAAGCCGGGAGCAGACACAAATTGCACGGTCAGATTCCCTTTGGCTACGACTACATCGACTACCATCTCGTAAAGAACAAAGAGGAACAGAACATCATCCGGACAATTCGGCAATACCGAGCAGGTGGATTCTCGCTACGCCATATTGCCAAGGAGCTGAACCGCCTTCTCGTTCCAACCAAAAACAACGGGATCTAGCAAGCGAATACCGTGAAACAGATCCTGGATCGGATCTGATCCGATTTGCCTAATCCTCTCCTTTGAGCAATAATATCAGGAGCAAAAGAAGCCTTTTTCGCCAATGTCCGCAACATTAGGCGACCTTAAGCAATACCCACAGCACGATCCTGCAGTTTTCCACAAAGCTTCACGCAGGTGGGGTTACGCATCTTATATTTTTTTACCTTGACACGGTATACCTTTATAAGGTATATTAATAATGAATGGCCATTCAATCTTTTTCTGACAGCGCTACGGAACTATTCTTCTTAGCTGGTCAACTTGGGAAGAGATTGGGATGGTCTAATGTGAGTCGGGTAGCCATGAGAAAGCTGGATATGCTCCATTATGCAGCTCGATTGAGCGATCTAAGATCACCCCCTGGAAATCGTTTGGAATCACTGGTCGGAGGTTTACAAGGATTCCACAGTATCAGGATCAACGATCAATGGAGAATTGTCTTCCGCTGGACTGATGCCGGGCCATCCGATGTTCGAATCAGAGACTATCATTAGGCAGATGGAGGTAAAGCATGTTCACTATTGAGAGAGAGCCTACTCCTCCTGGAGAGATTCTCGCCGAGGAGTTTTTAAAGCCTATGAACTTAACTCAAAAACAACTCGCTAATCATCTTGGCTGCGATGTAAAAGTCATTAATCGAATCGTAAATAACAGGACTTCTATTACCGCGGAGATGGCAGTAAAGCTGGGCCTCTCCCTAGGGACATCCCCGGAGTTTTGGCTCAATGCCCAGCAGGCGGTAGATATTTACATGGCGAAGAGGAAAGTGCAAGATGTTCCCGATCCTTTGATCCAGGTTGGTTAACCCCGGTTTTTCACAAAACCGCACCCAGTAGAAGGAATCACTCGAATTTTTCCTCTTTAATATGGGCACAAATTGTATTAAACTATTCATACGACACAGGAGAATAGGATATGGAATATACTTTTAAAATAGTAATAGAAGAATGCGAAGAGGGTGGATATTATGCAGACTGCCCCGCTTTCCAGGGCTGTCATGTGGAGGGCGAAACCTATGAAGAAACAATAAGTGAGATAAGGCAGGTTATAACCGGATTTATTGAGGAGTATAAAAAAAGCGGAGAAGAAATTCCAATAGATAACTATTCGATAGCTTCTGTCCGTGTGCCCGTAT
>CBDUZM010000639.1:0-1685 GCA_965371685.1 uncultured Spirochaetaceae bacterium
GAAAACCAACGATGCATGGAATTGTTCGAAAGCTATGAGCGACATTTTTTTCAGAGAGCTCCTGGGGGTAAAACCGGGGGCAGGAAAAATAGATATAAAGAGGGCTTTTCACCGTCTGGTCAGAAAGAATCACCCCGACTGCTATCCCGAAGAGCAGAAGGCACTTCAGGAAATAAAAATGATCGCTCTCAACGAAGCGTACAGCTATCTGATAGAGGCAGCCGGAGTTTCTCGATCCAAAACCTCTGAAACCGGAGCGGCGAAAGTCAAAACTACCGGCGAAGAAGCTGTGCCAGCTGATGCAGTGGGACAGCACAAGGATCCGGCCTATGCCTATTATAAACAGGGTTTTGTCCATTACTCCCGTGCGCTTCACGGCATAGAAGCGCTGCACCATGTCACTAACTTTAAGAAGGCGAGTTTCAAACCTCAGATGGCAGTTTATCAGCGCTTCCTTAAAAGCCTCACGTTTCTCAGCAAAGCACACGGGTATTTCACCAGAGTGGCGGATGAGTTTCCGCAGAGTATGTGGTGCAGGGATGCAAATATCAAGCTCAGGCGGATAGAACGTTTTAACGTTCTATACCGTAAAATAATCAGTAATTACAAGCTTTGGGAGGTTCAGGAGTATGTCTATTAACTATTTGGAAAACGGTGTTGTTCTCGCTGAATTAGGGGGATACGGCGACGGGCCGTACTGCGCCGTGCATGGCGCCGGTGCTGCGCTTGTTATGCTCGGGACGTACATAGTAGACCCGGGTAACAATGTCCCTTATCCTAAATCTTTTGTATTCAAACCTGACAGATTACGTTATTTCCCTTACTTGATGGAACATATAGCCGCCGCCCGCACGGGTGGATCCAGAGTAGGGGTAAGCGTGGCGGCAGTGAAGATGTCTCATGCGCTGGATTTTCTTTCCGCTGCCGAGGATGCGGGTGCGGACTGTGTATCACTCTGTGCGCATTCATCGATGGAGATGTTTGTGAGAGAAGGCCTCGGGCAGGAGCTCTGCCGCAGGGAGAACGAGACGCTTCTCAGGGAGTGGGCGGGCGCTCTTCTTGGTGCGGTTACTATTCCGGTCATATTTAAAATAGGTTTGACCGAACCTGCGGTTACATTGAACGCATTGCATATCCTGGCAGACACCGGTATCCCTGTAGTGCATATCGATATAAAAGATTCTATACCGGGCAGCAGAGGCCTTGATTTCCTTGGAGAGATAGAGGGTTTATGCCAATGCCTGGTAGCCGGCGGAGGCATTCGAGACATTGAAGGGGCTCGGAGGGTTCTCGATGCAGGCGCTAACGCAGCAGCGATCGGAACCGCAGCTATGAAAGATGCCGGGCTCTGTGGTTCCATTCAGGAAATGCTGCGGGATAACCTGTCTGATTGAGAGCGCTTTATGCAGTCTTTGTCAGCATTTACCGAGGCTTATATATAAAATTATTCAGAGTAAGGATCGTATTTGAGTTGGAGGGTCCAACCGCTGATCGATCCTAAGCTTACAATGGGATCATTGTCATCGATACTCAGCTTCCAATCTCCGTAGATATTAATATCATCGAAATCATCGAAGTCGCCTTCCGATTGATATGTCTCCGGAACTACATCATTGGTATAAATGACGATGTGTGAAAGTCCGGAGCTATCGTTGTCGTCCACAAAGGTGTAAGGAGAAATCGCG
>CBDUZM010000640.1:0-1681 GCA_965371685.1 uncultured Spirochaetaceae bacterium
GTGGATAAGAGAATGGCAGAAGGGCTAAAGAAGGAAACGGATACCGAAACACAAAGTACGGATGAGAAAGCCGAGACAGACATAACGGCAGACAGCCCGTTTCAATTGGAGTGGGATGAAATCGGTTATGAACGTGAGGTTCTTCATATCGAGGAAGTCGATCTTTCCAATATAAAGGATATCGAAGCGGTATTATCAAGAGTTCGAGCAGAGATCATGATTGACCCGGATGGATGGGTGAGCGATGTTTCAATACTGGAGTCCTCCTCGGGCAATACGGAAGTGGATGCGGCCGTGCGTAGGGCGCTTTACAACTGGAAGTTTGCCCCTGTAAGTGAAGAACAAGGTTCCATAAAGGGAATCATTAACTTTACAATAGATAAAAGACATAAAAAATAAAAAACATCTACTTTACTTCAAAGGCGCCCGTGGAAATTTTTCTGGTTCCAATATAAATATCCACTGAATATATTCCGGTTTTCCAGTCCCCGATTTTTTTTCGTATGAATGCTCCGCCCAAAAAGGTACGGTTCTTCCCTTTATGAAAGGTGTATTTACTTATCGACCTGTGGAGGATAATGCCGTCCGGCGTGTACCAGACGGCTATAATATCAAAATCAATAGTCTTTTCGAGCCTGGGGTAACGGAGCTCCAGACCCCAAAAAATACCTCTGGTACTTAGACTCTGAAAGACAGTCTGATACTTTATATGTTTGAATTCCTCTGACCCGGGCGCCTTGATTCCTTTAAAGAATCTGATCGGCGCTGCCAGGGCGTCTATAAGCGGAATGTAGGCGCCTTTATCGAGCTCTTCTTCCTGTCCTGCTGCGTATTCATCTCCAACCAACCTGTCCGCAGCCTGTTTCAGCCTCTCGGCCAGCTCTTTCACATTCGCCGCAATCCCCTGATAAATCCTCCTGACAGATTCGGATTTCACATCTATTAAACGGACGGTAAGGTGATAATAACTTCCAATGCCGAATACGCTTCCTGAGACAAGGTAGTCAGTATCGAGAACACGGCCGATCTTGATGGAGTATGCCAGGCCGTGTGTAGTTCTTGATAAAGTATCAGGATTTTGCTCCAATATGCGGTTCCTGGTCGAAAGATCGACAACAGCATACCTGTCGCCTGCTGACGATTGAATATAGCTCAAGAGAACGACCGTCGATGCAGCTGTTGTCGCTCCCGGTACAGTGCCCCCTGCCGCCAGATCGAGGAGAACAAGTCCGGGGCTCTCCGCCTTTGCATAGATTATGCAAAAGAAGAGAAAGATTAAATTGCATATTCTTTTCCTCATGTTTTTTGCACCTTGTTGTTTCTCAGCTCAAGCAGGGCGACTTTTAAATTGTTTATTGAAGTTCTATCAGGGGTAAAAACAAATTCTATTACCCGGACGCCTTTTTTTACCTGAGAGAGAACCATATTTTTTCGCCCCGGAGATACTAAAACCACATCGCATTTCTGTATTAGTTTTTTTACACTTTCGTTGTTTCTTGAGTTGGTTTCAAGAATTCTATTAAAATGAAGTTTCAGATCGTTTATAATATTTTTGATGATTGATATGAATTTTTTGCTGGTTGTCACAATGCCCACTGTACTTTCAGGAGGAATCTTGGCGATTTCGACTATTGTCTTTACTTCAGGTTCAAGGTTGATACCGATAATAGGTTTTCCTAAG
>CBDUZM010000641.1:0-1674 GCA_965371685.1 uncultured Spirochaetaceae bacterium
CTGCCCGAAAAATTTATTGACCTAACATGCCTCTACATATATAATTCTCCCATTATAAGGAGATGAAATGAAGAAACTTTTTTACCTGTCCGTACTGGTGGTCCTTCTTGTGGTCCTTACAGGCTGTATAGAAACAACCACCGTTCTTCGTGTCAGAAACGACGGAAGCGGTACGATAGAGGAGACTCTTATTTTCAGCAAAACATTTATAGAGCTCCTGGCCGGAATGGGGGGAGAAGCCAGCGGCAAAGATGAACCCGATTTTCTGAACGAAGACGAGCTCCGCGAGAATGCCCCGGAACTGGGAGAAGGCGTGATCTTTGTTTCCGCAGAGAAGGTCGACACGGAACGGGGTTCCGGATATGTAGCCCTTTACGAGTTTAAAGACATCAATAAGGTCAGGATCAACCAGAATCCGGGAGACAAAATTTCGATACCTTCAATGGGCGGTGATGAGGAGGAAACTCCGAAAGAATACGTACATTTCCACTTTACAAAGGGAAAGACATCCACCCTCGAAATAATAAATCCCATCCGGCCTCCTGAAGCCGAAGCTGAAGAGAAAGAGACTGCGGAAGGTGAAATTGACATGGGTGATGCGGGCATGGTGGAGATGATGAAAGAGCTATACCGGGACATGAAGATCGCGCTCATAGTAGAGGTAGACGGCAAAATTGTGGATACCAATGCAAACTTCCGCGACGGCTCACGAATAACGATCATGGAACTTGATTTCGGCAAACTTATGGAAGACGAAGAGGCATTTCAGAAGCTCATGTCTTCGGAACCGGAAACTATCGAGGAAATCAAAGAGATCAGCAAAGAAATTCCCGGCATCAAGGTGGAAACCGAAGAACGGATCATCATAAGTTTTAAGTAAGGCGGTTGTCAATGACAAACCCGGGATAGGATCTAAAGAGAAATATCTGCTCGTCGATAGACCCAGTTGATCTCTTTGGCAAGCATTTTCGCAAAACGGCTCTTCTTCTTCTGAAGATTTCCCCATTCGCTCCTTGTATAGATAAAGAGGTCCACAGGTACCGGAAGTGATCCGGTATCCCAATCCAAGTTCCGCCTTTCCTTCGGATGCTCGCACCGGGAAACGATTACTGCTACGTCCAGGTCACTCCCGACACCCCAGTTTCCACGAGCATAGGAGCCAAAATAACCGAGTCCTAGCAGCTCAGGTCGTTTCCGTGCCTCTGAAAGAGCCCAGGTCTGCAAGGCGCCTTCAACCTTCGCCAGATTGGGCCAAACTATCACGGATGAACTCAAGGATCTTACCGGCATGCTGAATCGCCTCCTTGCTTTGATACTTTCCATAGTGATGAAACGGCGCTCCCTCGACGTGTCCATTCGGGTAACGGGTCGGGATATAGAAGTTGTCGAGCACCTTTGCCTTTTCTATTAGATCCTCGTCAACTCGAACGGGAAGCTCCTGTAAGAGCCGAGCTACTACATGGCCCCACGCTTCCTGTCTATGCGCTAAATGCAGCGCCTTCACGGCAAGCTCTGCTGCTTGTTGGGCTGCGAAACAGGCCCATTCGTGTCTCCCATCCGACCGGGAAGCGTTGGCCTGTTCAAGGTTTCTTTCCGCCTGATTAAACCAGTCATTTGCACGATTAGGCATAACAATAATTACTGTATCAGATTGAAAGGCTTTTGATAAGCGGT
>CBDUZM010000642.1:0-1659 GCA_965371685.1 uncultured Spirochaetaceae bacterium
AGACTGCAGTATTAAAGCGTTGAAAGCGGGGAAGCATGTTGTATGTGAAAAGCCCTTTGCGACAAGCCTCGCGGATGCTGATAGTGTAATCGAGACAGCCGGAGAAACCGGCAAGGTGCTGGCGCCTTTTCAGAACAGGAGGTACGATCCCGGCTTCCTTCAGGTAAGAAAGGTGATCGATTCGGGAAAGCTGGGACGGATAGTAACAATCAAATTGACATGGCACAGTTTTTCGAGACGCTGGGACTGGCAGACCTTGAAAAAATTCGGAGGAGGAACCCTGAATAACACGGCGCCCCATGCCATCGATCAGCTTCTCCAGCTTTTCGGCGATAAGGACCCTGAAATATTCTGTCACCTCGAGAAAACATTGACCCTCGGCGATACGGACGATCACGTGAAGATCATATTGAGAGCGGAGGGACAGCCTGTCATCGACCTGGAGATAACGAGCGTCTGTGCCTATCCCCAGGAGCAGTGGCTGGTAATGGGGACACAGGGAACGCTTGCGGGAAACGCCGGAGAGCTACGGTGGAAATACTTCGATCCCGGGGATCTTCCTGAGAGGCAGGTATCCACGGAACCGACTCCCGACCGGAGCTACAACAAAGAAGAGATTCCATGGAAAGAGGAAACATGGAAGGTTGATGAAAGCACATCGCAGGGTCCGGCTTTCTACCCCGATCTCTATCAAACTATCCGCAAAGGCAAGCCGTTGTACATAACTCCGGAAAGCGTGCGAAGACAGATCGCAATTATAGCGGAATGTCATAGGATCTGTCCGGTATAATAGAAATATTATGAATAAGCCTGACTATAGTTCATTAAGGGAAGAGGCAGGATTCAGATGGTTTACCGGATCCAGCTACTCGGCACTTCTGGAAGTTACCGGGATACCCATTAAGGACTTTTATTTGTATCCTTCAGCCGGTATAGAGCTGTATAGAAAGGGAAGGGCGATTCTTCGTGAGATGTTCGAGCCCGATATAACCCTGCCGGCTCTTTCAACCCCTCCCATCAGCTATGGCCATATCAATGGCCTGGGCGCCGACCTGGAGTTCCCGGACGATGGGGAAGTCAACCACAGCAAGATATGCGATACTCTGCAAAAGGGCATTGAAATTCTCAAAAAAGACATTGATTTTGCTTCCGCCGGAATGGCGCCCTTTTACCTCGATTACCGGGAGAAAATGATCGAAGCCTTCGAAGGTGAGAATTGCGGTTTCAGTTACAGCTACGAAGGCCCCATTACAACCGCCTATACACTGCGGAGCAACGATGTTTTTTACGATCCCTACGACTCCCCCGACCTGTTCAAGGAATTCCTCCGTCTCGAAGTCGAGAGCATTGTCAAGTTTGTGCATTTCCGAGCCGGAGTTGTTGGCAATCCGCCTGTAAACCCGGACGGGGGAAAACTCTACGATGACATCTCGAGTATGTTCAGCCCCGATATGTGGCCTGAGTTTGTCCTTCCATACTTACACCAGTATTTCAAAGGGATAACCACGGGCGCTCATTCCGCACATATAGAGGATCTGAGCCCGGATCATCTGCCGTTTCTCGAAGATATCGGGTTGGTCGAGTTCGATCCTTCGATTTCGCCGAAGATAAACCCGAAAATCTTTCGTGAAAAATGCAGGGTGCCTTTTTGGTGGCGGT
>CBDUZM010000643.1:0-1655 GCA_965371685.1 uncultured Spirochaetaceae bacterium
GAGCTCTAAATTCCCGCCGGCGAGGAGGGAATCGGTCCTTTAGAATAACAGAGATCCGAAGAGGAAGCGGCCGACATTGAGGTCCGGGCGCCCGGCGAGATGGATCTGCAGGTTCCGGAAGAGGAGATCGAAGAAGAAATAGAGCTTCCCATTTTTGAAGAATTGCCCGAAGAAGGTGAAATGGAGCTTCCGTCGCCTGAGGATTTCCAAATACCGGAAGGCGAAGAGGAACCCCCGCCTCTTGAAGAAATTGGCGCCGAAGCCGTACCTCCCGCAGAACCTGCTCCCGGGGAAGAGGTGCTGGAAGAGCTGCCTGATATGGAAAGTACCGGTGAATTCGACTCTCTCGAAGAGCCGATTGAGGACGAGTTTTCTGTTGATGAATTCGCCCTTCCCGGTGTGGAAGAAGCTGCGGATGAGGCTTTCGGAGAGGAAGCTGTTGAAAGGGAAGAGGCGTTCGGGGAGCAGGAGGCAGAAGTCCGGGAAGAAGAAGCTTTTCCGCCAATAGGTCCTGCCGTAGAAAAGGAAAGAGAGTTCAGCCCGGAAAAAGTCGAGGCTATTCAAAATACTCTGTCAGGACTTCCCTTGAATGTGAAGATTCCTGTGGAGGAATTGATTGGAGGAGACACCCTTACCTCTCAAGACCTTCACAAACTCCTCAATATGCTGATTCAAGGCAATTCTCCGACAGAAATCGCCGCATTTGCCTCCATACTGACAGGAAAAACCATACAGCTTCCCAAACGCTATGAAAAAACCACCGGCATTGAATTCGAGCTGGAAAGGCGTACCTTTGCTTACAATTTCCGGGAAAATATACTTCCCATTCTGAAGGTTTTTATTCCCACCCTGATCATAGCTGTTCTGCTGGGATATGCGGTCAATCGATTTGTTGTCATTCCAATCCGGGCTAATTCCGTATATAAAAGGGGCCATGATCTTATTGAGACCGGGCATTACGAGGAAGCCAACGAAACATTCAAAACAGCCGTGGGGATCCAGCCGATCAAACGGTGGTTTTTCCGCTATGCTGATAAATTTACTGATAAAAAACAGTACCAGGAAGCAGCGGACAAGTATGAGGATCTGGGTGAAAGATACGGATTGATAAAACAAGCTGCTCTTGATTATGCATTTTTGGAATCCCACTATCGAGGGCAATATCCTAAAGCAGAGGAGCTCCTTGACAGTTATCTTGTCAAAGAAAACTTCGACTACGAAGCTCTCCTCGCTTCAGGAGATAACTACATGAAATGGGCGGTCACAGAGCCCGAGCGTTACGAAAATGCTTATCTCGCCTACTCCCGGATACTGACTACTAAAAACCGCGTTAAAGACGAACCATGGTTACGGCTGCTGCACTTCTTCATACAAACGGATAAGCTTGAAGAAGTACTGAACCTTAAGAACCGTTTTCAAGCGAGTAAGAACGTCGAAGTTGATCCGGTGATTTACGCCGAGCTGGGCGGATACCTTATCGAGAAGGATAAACTCGACGATGTGAAGGACATCCTGGACCAGGCAATGGACGTGAAGGAGGATTTGCCCGAAATCCACTACAATTTTTCACGGTACTTCAAAGCAATCGGGGACAGCGTCAACGAAGAAGAAGCTCTTGTCTACACCCGGAAATACTTGAATGAAGCGGAGAAATC
>CBDUZM010000644.1:0-1645 GCA_965371685.1 uncultured Spirochaetaceae bacterium
GCGTTTTTTCAGAGCGTTCAACTTGGGAGTAAAATGGGGATTTACTGAGGTCTGACCTTCATAAAGCACTGGCCATCAACCGGGAATTAGACAATCCATCCCGCATTGCCGGCAACCTGACCGGTCTGGGATTGGTGTATGACAGCAGTGGCGAGTTCGATATTGCCGTCGAACAATACAGGAAAGCGCTGGAGATCAACGAGAGGACCGGCGACAGGGCGAACGCTGCGGTTATTCTGGGAAACATCGGGGTCGTTTACCAGTCCTGGGGGCAGTATGACCGGGCAGTAGAGTACTATCAGAAAGCCCTGGAGGTCGCCGAGGAAATCGAAAAAAAGGATTCCATAGCCCTTCATCTAACCAATTTGGCCGGGATCTATTCGAATAAACTGCAGTATGGGGAAGCTATCGAGTACTATGAGAAAGCTCTCTATCTTCACGAAGAACTTGGCAACCACCGGAATGAGATAGTGTGCCTCAACGGATTGGGTACTGTCTACTATGAAACGGGACAGTACGACATGGCTTTATATTACTACGGCCGGGCTGTATATACAGCCGAAGAGAATGGAATTCGCGAATACCTCGCCGATTCGCTCCTCCGCACCGGACGGGTCTACGGGACATGGGGGTTTGGTGATCTTGCCATTGATTATTTCAAGCAAGCCCTGGAAATCCAGGAGGAAATGCGGGCCAAACCCGGCATGGCTGACAGTTATCATGCCATCGGAGAATTTTATTTTTTCGAGGAAGAATATGCCAGAGCGGAAGAGTTCCTTAACCGATCCATTGCTCTCAAGGAAGATCTCAGGCTGACTGCGGAGGGAGAGCTCCGGAGAGATTATATTCACTCCCAGATTGCCACTTATCAGATACTTCTCCGGACTCATGTCAAAAACAACGATCCGGTTAAAGCTTTTATGACGGCGGAACTATCGTCGGCCAAATACCTGGCGGAACAGCTCGGTGAAAAGATAAACGGGCAGGCAGCGCTCTTTGAGGGAATTCTTTCATACCGGCAGCACATTCCTGAAGGAGAGCTCGTTATAAAGTACGGAAACATCGATTGGGACGACCTGACTATCCTTACAGCCGGTAGGGAGAATATAGATGCCTTTGAGGTTAACAAAAAAATATTCGTAGAAGAGAACCTATCACGGTGGAGTAAACTCATCTCTCATACTGTCAGGGATCTGAGAAGCATTGCCGTCAAGGAGAAGGACAGAGATGATATAAAGGAAAATGCAGAGCAGGCGGACTTCGAAAGGATCGTTCATACATACAGGCGCCTGCTTTCAAGTCCCAACACGACCGGTACTCAAAATCGGGCAAGAGAAGACCTTGCCCGCGAATTCTACCGGCTTCTCATAGCTCCCGTCGAACCTTACCTTCATGATAAAACAACCCTGAGAATTCTTCCGGATGGTATTCTCGCCTTCCTTCCCTTTGAGACTTTCATCATGCCTGATGGGAAGTACCTCATCGAGAAATATCACATCACCTATACTCCTTCCCTCACCGCATCGGTAATAATATCCGAGAGAAAATATCCGGAAGATCGAAAAACTCTCCTTGCCTTCGGAGGGGCTCTTTACAACGAAAGCGTCAACACTACGGAAATGGAGATAACCGGGAAGTTCCTGCG
>CBDUZM010000645.1:0-1643 GCA_965371685.1 uncultured Spirochaetaceae bacterium
CGACGGTGAACTTCGTAGCGCCGGCGTGGTAAAAGCCGAACCTTCCGAAGGAAAAATCATAGTATCCCCCGAGAGACCAGGCCATTTTCGACGGAATGTTCTTGATGCCGAACACGGGAATCAGGCAGGGGGGAATGAGAAAATCCAGGTTGATGTCATCCACTAAAAGTTGGGAGTAGAGGTAGCCTTGAGGGTTTCTCCAGTCGAAAAAAAGTCCCGTAAGACTGTTGTCGTTGGTAGCCTCCGCCCACGGTTTTCCGGCACTTTTGGTGATTATCTGGGTTAAGATATGGGGTATTGGGCTAAAGAAATACTCTTCGTCGAAGCTCCGGCCTACATAGACCGCGCTGTCCTGGAGCCCGAAACGAACGTTTCCGACCTTTAAGCCAAAGACTTTGTAGTTGGCGCCCCTTTCCGGATAACCGTACCGGGAACGGGTATTCAGGCGGAGCCACCGGCTTTCATAATAGAAGAGATCCCCGTCGAAAGTGATATCCCCCTGGACGGCGGGTAGCTTTTGAGAAGAGATGAAGAGCGAGTAAGGGGTTGTCAGGTAATCCTTATGCACAAACCTGCCGGCTGCGAGAGAGAGGTTCCCGAAATCCAGCTCGATTCCGCCGTTGTTCATGTAAAAGTAACGGCCCAGCCAATATACCTCGGCCGGTGAATATTTGCCGTCGTTTCTCAGGTCGAAGTCTGCGATCAGATGGAAAAAATCGTACTGATAGGAGATAACTGTTCCGAGTCGATCGTAGATCTTCCCGGGCTCAAGATTGAGCTCTCCCGTAAAGCTCCATTCAATAGGATTTTCCCCCTCCTGGGTGTATGCCGCCGCAGCGAAAAGCACGAAAATGATTAAACAGAGGAAAGCTTTTTTCATGGATGCTCCTCGACATACATCATAACACAGAAAGGGGAGAAATCCTACGATCGTTACCCTGAATGATAAAACGACGATCCCGGCGAGTAAGCCAGGCTTTTCTCTTCCTCCATCATGTGCCTGAAGTTGATTCCCGCGTAAATTGTAAAGGCCAGCACGAGTACAATGATACTTGCCAGGAAACCCAGCAGCACAATATTGCTTTTCTTCATGATAATTTCTCCCTGTTGTTCTTGTAGGTATTATACAGCTCCTTTAAGTCACTGAAATTGACTTCGAGCAGGTCCATTGTTTTAAATACCAGGGGGAGCTCCTGCTCTATGAATTGCCTTCTCTTCAGATCCCTGGTTTTATCGGACGCTCCTTCGGCTATAAAGTAGCCGATGCCCCTCTGGTTGAAGATGATACCCAGGTCTTGAAGATGGCCGTAAGCCCGCATGACCGTATTGGGATTTACCTCTATGCTAACCGACAGTTCCCTGACGGAGGGTATTCTGTCTTTTTCTTTCCACAAGCCTGAGAGTATGCGTTCACAGACATGTTCTCCTATCTGGAGATAGATTGCTTGGTTATGTCTGAATTCCATGGCTACACCTCGGTCTCGGTCAATCTGAAATAACTGATTAGCCAGCATACAGGCGCAAGAACGGCCCAGAAGAGGATTTTCAAGGCAAGCCAGAATCCACCGCCCACCTTTACGAAGAAAGCTTCCAGCGTTCCGGCATCGTTCAGTCGGTTCGGTATGATTTCGATCTCCAGGTTT
>CBDUZM010000646.1:0-1627 GCA_965371685.1 uncultured Spirochaetaceae bacterium
ACATTTATATCTGTTGCTGCAGCATATACACTTGCTTTTTAGGCTAAACAATAGATGAAAATAACTTCAATTTCGCTTAGTTTAGCCAAGGGTTATGATCTTTCCTGCAATCAAGTCGAGGAGGACTTGTAAAATGGAGAGAGAATTGAAGGTTTGTATTGCAGGCTGCGGGAGTATCGGCCGCGTTCACGCCGAAGGCTACGCTGAACTGGGCCGGAAAATGAAGATTATCTTTCGCAGCAGCAAGGAGGAGAGAGCCAGGGAATTCGCGGACAGGTACGGTGGGGAGTGGTGCACGGACTATGCGAAGGCTCTTGAGGAGGTCGATATCGTCGATATCTGCACCACGCCGGATCTGCACATGTCCATGGCTTGCGATGCATTCGCGGCCGGTAAGCATGTGCTGGTGGAAAAGCCAATGGCGCGGAACCTTAGGGAGGTTAACAGGATACTCGCCTGCGCGGAAAAGGCCGGGACAAAGCTCATGCTCTGTGAGAATTTGGCGTTTCATCCCCATATACTCGGTATAGACCGGGCTCTCGCCCAGGGCGAAATTGGCAAGCCTTTTCTCCTTGAGATAGGTTATCTCGACTTTTGGTCGGCATTGAAACGGGAAGATAGCTGGTTCGCTCAGTACAAAAAGGTGGGGGGAGGTATCCTCACTGAGAACGGCAGCCATTACCTATACCTTATCCGGAAGTGGTGCCGGGATTTAGAGAGCGTCTTCGCCCGGATGTCTCATGCCACTTTCAATCGGCGGGGGGAGGACACTGCGGTGGTTGTGGCAAATGACCGGAGCGGATTTACCGCCACCCTCCACATCAGCTGGGGAGCTCCAGGCGGGGGCGGTATTCCCAGGATCGCCGTTTACGGAACAGAGGGTATGCTTTTATCGACTGACAACGGGCTCTTTCTTGATGCTGGCAATGACCGGAATAAATCGAAGAGAAGAAAGCTTTGTGACGGTTCGTTTATGTCATTATGGTGGGAAGCGGTTAAGACCGGGGTGCGAGTCTTTGTCGAGTGCGTAGATAAGGATACGGAACCGCCGGTAACCGGCAAGATGGGAAGAGATATTCAGGAACTCATCGAGGCGGCTGCGCGCTCAGCACAAGAGGGTATTGTGGTAAGGATTTTCAATTAGTGAATGGGGGATATGTAAATGGAAATTATTGACGCTTTCTGCGGAATTGGGCCATGGCGAAAGCGGGACAAGCTGTTACCGTATATGCCTGCCGACATTCTCGAAATTATGGATCATTACGGTATTGCCTCCAGTCTTGTCCGAAGCAATCTTGCTGTTAATGACGTATGGTCGCTCGAAGGAAACGACATCGTCTCAGAGGCGGCTCGTACCTCCGGGCGATTCATTCCTGCCTTTGTTCTGGCGCCGCATCACCACGATAATGAGTGTACGCCTCTGGATTATGCTGAGAAGATGCACGCTGCAGGCGCCAGGGCTGCCTGGTTGTGGTCCCAGAGCGGCAGGCAGTCCTATAATTTCTGCACATGGCTCGTGGGCGATCTTCTTTCGATGTGCACAGAGAAGAAGATTCCTCTTTTCCTGCACACAAGTACGGCTTTGCCTGATACAATACACGAAGTCTGCCGCAATTTTCCTCAACTG
>CBDUZM010000647.1:0-1610 GCA_965371685.1 uncultured Spirochaetaceae bacterium
TCATTACTATCCAGGGTAATGAATGCAAGCGAGGTTTGACCTATGCGGAAAAGGAGATATTTCATCCCGAAAGAACCGTTACGACCACCGTTCGAATTTCCGGATCCGATATTCCTCTGCTTCCCGTGAAAACGGATTCTCCTGTGCCCAGAGAGATGTGTCAGAATATTGTTCAAGAGGCGGGTACGTTGTGTGTAACAGCTCCGGTTAAAGCGGGAGAGGTGGTTGCCGGTAACATTCTCGGTACAGGATGCAATCTTGTAGCTACACGCAGCGTCCCCGGGCGGTATATTCCCAGGAAGCGGTGAAATGAAGAATAAGAGCCGATCCGGGATTCTTGAAGAGGACCTGTGCCGCCCCGTCAGTGACTATCTCACATCCCTGGGATATTCGGTAAGGAGCGAAGTCAAACATTGGGATATAACGGCGATAAAAGGTGATGAGTTAATCGCCGTGGAGCTGAAACGTTCCATCAATATTTCCCTTTTAATACAGGCTACGCAGCGCCAGCGGGCTGCCGATTCAGTCTATGTGGCCGTTCCACGCCCGAAATTCAGCATCTATCGAGGGAAAAGATGGAGGCATCTCTGCCATCTTTTACGGAGGCTCGAGCTGGGGTTGATTGTAGTATCCTTCAGACACGGTGCGGCAGCCGATGTAGAAATCGTCTTTCACCCCAAGTCCTTTAGGCGGAGGAAGAGCCGGAAAAACAGATCGATGATCCTGGAGGAAATCAACGGCAGATCAGCCGATTACAACACGGCGGGAAGCAGCGGGAAAAAACTCATGACAGCTTACAAGGAGAAAGCGCTTTACATTGCCTGCTGCCTTGCCGAGCGTGGTTCTCTTTCCACGCGGCAGCTTCGGGGTCTGGAGACCGGTCCTAAAACTGCTTCCATTCTATACAAAAATTTCTACGGCTGGTTCGACAGAGTGGCGCGGGGACAGTACACGTTGAATGACAAAGGCTTTAAAATTCTGGAAAGTTATCCTGAATTGACCGCCCGTTTTCGACGGAAGGCAAGGGAAGCTGATATCAATAATCAAGTAGAGTGACATAAGCCAACTCTGTTATCATACCTCTCTCAATAATTGAGTACGTTTCGTATCATTTCTTTCGCGTAGGCTTGACGTTTTTGGACGACAGCAACACTTCCTTCTTACCGCCCTTGTGGAAAATTAGTCGTTAACCTTCGAACTCATCACCTGTCAGGCGAAATTCCAAGCTGAAAGCATTTGCCGTATGTCTTGGCATCGAGCAGTTCCTTTAGTCGGACAACGCATGGGTCAAAACGAATGCAGTACGCGATCATCAGTGTGCTGCTCGATCTCTCGGCAGCTTCAACAATGTCTATGTATTCTTGCTCAGTGTTGGCCATGGGCTTTTCCAACAGCACATGTTTGCCGGCAGCCAGAATATCTCGGTAATCTGTTGCAGCTTTTACCTTCGCAAAACGTTTGGCTACGCCTTCAGCACGACTTTCGTCGATATCGACCGCAGCGGTAACAACCATCCGATCCTCAAGTCCTTCAAACCGGCTGACATGTGCGCCTGCCATGTTACCACAGCCGATGATTCCTATTCGCAATCTAGACATAACATGCTTCAT
>CBDUZM010000648.1:0-1608 GCA_965371685.1 uncultured Spirochaetaceae bacterium
ATTCTGGCTAAGGGCTGCTATTAGGGTGCCCACGCCATACATGACCGTGCCAATAATAAATATCCGCTTGGTTCCGTACATGTCGGCCAGCTTTGCACCCGTGATCATGAAGGCGGCCATTATTAGAGCATATAAAGAAACCGCCAGCTGGATATTCTGAATTTCGGTATCCAGATCTTGGGCTATAGCTGTTATAGCCACATTCATCATGGTTGTATCAAGCGTGAGGATGAACATAGCCAGGGACACTACGATCAGTACGCCATATTTCTTCATTTATTTTCTTCCCTTTGCTCGTTGCATGTCCCTAAACAAGAGTACAGGACAAATCATTTTAAAACCGCGAAAAGGCACGCTTCCCTTCGACCGGTCGGTAAATTGCTTCAAAGTCCAGCGCATAATTGAAATCGTCTTTCTCAATCTCACGCTGGCCATGGATATCCACGTTGTGTATTATCAGGAGCTCTTCATTAACGCGGGACGCCTGCAGGAGTTTCAGTCCAGATGGCGCCCAGAGGCCGGACCCACCGGCAAAGGTGGCTCCGCTTATGCCATGTCGGCCCACAGCATTGCAGGCAATGACCCAAACCTGATTTGTAGCCGCTCTAGCAGAAAGCAGCATATCCCATAGGGCGGCATAGTAGAGATCGGTACCTACGTTCATCCCCGGATAATCCCGGAAGGCGAGTCCTCGCCATGAGGCTACCTCAATGATTGCGTCCACTTTATCAATCTTCGCATATTCCAGAACCAGCTGTGCAAAACATATATCGTAACACGTAGTGAAACCAAACCGACCAAACTTCGAATCTACTATAAGGAAATCGTCTCCACCGGTCTCAGTATATGTGCGCTCGATCCCCGGGAGGAATATCTTGTTATACATACGCTCTTCGTTTAGATAATCACTAGATTCGTTGATAAGGTAAGTGGAGTTTACATATTTCTGCCCATGCCCTCTGCGTATGTTATTTAAAACAATGCCCCTGAAGGTGTCATCAAGATAGGATTTCAGGGTTCCGTTGACCCAGTCAGCATGATTTTCTATAACGGCTTGATCCATGTATTTCCGACACTCCTCTTCATCTTCCCAGAAGTATCCGGAGAGTGCGAACTCGGGAAATATGGCAACATTAACCTTTCTGTCTTTAAATACCTCTATTGCGCTAATAATCTTTGCTTTATTTGTTTCAATGTCAGGTACGATGGCATGTATTTGCGCAATGCCTATTGATGGCAGGTAATTGTTTTCGGAAAAAAATCTTTCAGTTACCCGAAAACCGCTGCCTTCGGGTTGATAACGCATTATCTCATCCGTGTTTTTATTAGCATTCGAATCACTCTTCAATTTCCACCCCTTTAGTGTGTCTACACGGTTTTCCCCTGGTCTCAGGCTACAGGGATTCATGTGAAACCTCCTGCATTTAACTTACGCACCTTCAACCAAAGTATCTTTAGTTTCCATTAAGAGCCAGTGCGATGAACCGTATATTATACGAGACTGCTGAAATAGGCTTAATCAACCCCCTATATCCCCCAATCTTGGGGGACTTTTTATAGCTGGGGGACACCCCCAGACCCCCGGCAGGAAGTATCCTGCACCTCTTT
>CBDUZM010000649.1:0-1606 GCA_965371685.1 uncultured Spirochaetaceae bacterium
TCGGATGTTGTCCGGCTGTTTCGAGTGCATCTGCTCCCAGCAGCCGATGGCTTCCTGGTAGGATTTAAAGTCGAAATGCAGATGCCCTAATCCGTTCAAGGCATAGAAGTTTTCCGGGTCCATCTCCAGGGCACGCAAATAGAGTTTCTTAGAGCTGTTGAAATCTTTCAGTCTGCGGTATGCGTCTGCGATCTGGGTGAGCAGGATGGCATCGTGGTCCTTATTTTGCAGCTGCTTTTCCCAGATATCAATCAGATCCTCATCACGCTTGAGCTCTCTGCAACACTCAACCAGGCCTAAGACTGCATATTTATTTTCAGGATGGAACTGCAGGCAAGCCCGGTAGTGCTTTAAGGCTGTCTCATGCTCTCCCTGCCGCCGAGACAGGTCACCCAGGCCGACTAAAGCATAGCTGTTCTCATTCTCAATTTCCAGCATCCTGTTGAAATATTCTTCGGCCACTTCCAGCTTGTTGTCCTTGAGGGCTTTGAATCCCGCCTTTGAAAGCTCGATAAGATGTTCTTTTCCTGGATGTGTACTCTCCTCTCTATTGTTCACGATAACCTCTTTTGCGGTTTCATTTTCGAATTATATACCTAATGGCGTTCAAAGACCAGTTTAATATCCGCGGAGTAGAAAGTTTGTCTTTCCCAACCTGAGCTTTTCCTCTACAGTATATTTTTTCGTTTCCGATGGACCGAATGTCACTATCATAAATTCTTCGATATTTTTTATTTTTTCTTCCTCCGACAGCGCTTCCCATTTGGCTGCCCTCTCTTTATTTATATCCTCTTCCACTTCTGCTATCATCTCCTGGGCTTTGTGGAACCAGGTATTGACATCCATATAAATACTTTCATCCTTTTTTTGCTTGTCCCTGGCGAAATAGCGTTTGCCCATCATCCATACTATGCTCACGGCGGCAGCGATGAGAATTATCGTCCACTTATCCATATGGTTTTTTCCCGGATATTTTACGTATTTATACTATAACTGAATTCACAGTAACAGGTACAGTGAAAATTCCGTCGACGGCGGTTTGTTTTAATGGGACGGGTCCCACACGATAAGGTCCTTGAAATAGTCCTTTAAATAACCACGATCTCTTGCCAATAAGCGATCGGCACTGTTTTCAGCGTGAGCGCCGATAAGAAAATCGGGTATAACTCTTTTTGCCCGCCCGCCCCGGGATAGATATACGCTAAAATGTTTACCTGCAAGAACGGCGCTTTTCAATTCAATAGGTGAAAACTCGAGATGCCAGTCACTCAGGAATTCACTGAAAATCGCTTCATCATTCAAGGCCGGGAAAATCTCTGCAATCACGCACTCGCAGACAATGAGTTTTCCTTCATTGAAGGCTTTCTTGAGAGCGGCCTCTGATTGTGTCCCATGACTTTGATCATCTGTAAGTACATCGAGGATGATCGAGGTATCTACAGCCGTAATCATCCTCGTGCCTTGTCGATATACTCGTCGACCGTTTGCCCAAAAGGGAGCTTTCCCTTTCCCCGCCACTTCGCAAACACGTCTATTGAGAGTTTTTTAACCGCAACCATCTTACCTTCACTGCTTTCAACTTCTAAAACGGTCCCCGGTACGATCC
>CBDUZM010000650.1:0-1597 GCA_965371685.1 uncultured Spirochaetaceae bacterium
CGAAATCAGCGTTACATCGGATATTCGGGAAGGGATCCAGAGGGCGGACGTAATCTATACGGATGTCTGGGTCTCAATGGGAGAGGAAGGTAAGATGAAAGAGAGAATCGCGCTGCTCAAACCCTACCAGGTGGATAAAAAGCTCATGGAGGGAACGGGCAAGGCTGAAACGATCTTCCTTCACTGTTTACCCGCGGTCAAGGGAAACGAGGTGAGTTACGATGTTATAGAGGGACCGCAGTCCCGTGTATGGGACCAGGCTGAGAATCGAAAGCACACTATCAAGGCGCTCATGCTGGCCACCCTACGATAGCTTCCCGGCCGTCTCGAAAACCGCTTCGAAAAGATCGTCTAGATCTTCCCTGTCTATCATGGAATAAGAGATACGCAGATACCTGCCTTCAATGGATATAGAGCCGATACCCTCTTCATGCAACAATTTCTGCCGCAGAATTTCGGAATTGCCTCTTGTTAGTTTGAAGCACATGAAGTACCCGGAGTTGAAAGGCAGGGGTTGTAAATTTGCAGGCACAATCCCGCCGGAGAGAATTATTCTGACGCTCCGGTACCTCTCTCTCAGACTGGTATAGACGCGCTCCTTTTCCTTCTGGTGCGATCCATGCTGCAGGGCTTTGACAAGCAGGCTCTGGGCGGGACGGCTGGCATTGGAGACCGATGACCGTATCAGGCCCATAGTCTTTCTTATAAGAGCTTCGTAATGTTCATCCGCGAGCTGCGGGCATGCAAAGGTAAGGAATCCGATGCGGAATCCCCAGGCCAGCTCTTCCTTGGTGGCGCCGTCCAGCTTAATGGCCAGTATATTGTCGTGTAATCCGGCGAGGAGTGAGAAGAGGGACTGTTTGTAACTTTCATCCTCGTAGCAAAGCCCGAAATAGGCATCGTCCGTGGCCACGATCATCTTTATCCCCTGCCCGGCAAGGTCGGAGAGAGACGATGCTATCTCCGCCGCTTCCTCCCCGGAAGGTGTGTATCCGGTGGGATTATTGGGGAAGTTGAGAATGATTAAAATGCGTCCTCTCGACGCCTGCTCTTTTATCGCGCTGCACAAGGCCTGCAGGTTGAATTTATTATCAGAGTCGAAAAAAGGGTAAGTTACAATGCGGGCTTTACGACGCAGCTCGAAGATCAGCCGATAGTTGCCCCAGTACATATCCGGGATTATAACCGCATCGCCTGTGTCCGCAAAAAGATCGGCTATCAGGCTCAAGCCATGAGTGATTCCCGACACTACCAGGGGAAGGGAGGTTTTTTTTCCGGATAGATCGGGATTCTTGCGCAGGATCTCCTTCATCCAGAGCTCCCTCAGTTCCGGATCGCCGGTGGTGGTAACATAGGTGAAAATCTTTTCCGGACTCAGCAACGGCAGCTCTTCCCTGATCGACGGAAGGCATAAGGGTTTCCCCTTGCTAAAGGCCATGCCCACCGTGGCATTGAAGCGGGTTGCATGTTTCCTGGCTTCTGCGGTTTGCGCTACAATGCCTTTGGGAAAATAAAAACTTCTTCCCAGCTCGGAGAGCATACCTCCGATAACGGTATTATCCAGTACTGTGTTGAGTTCACGCGCTAAATCATTCAT
>CBDUZM010000651.1:0-1594 GCA_965371685.1 uncultured Spirochaetaceae bacterium
TTTCTTGCAGGAGATCCAGATCGTTAACTGAAAAAGCAAGCAAAACGGCTCATACCGAAGTTTGAACAGTTAACATTTTAAAATAGTAGCATCTTACCCCTAATCACAATTTTGTTGACGGGAAGAAGGCACATTCGCTAAAATATACTAGTTCTGGCGATGTGACTGGGGGGATACGATGGCTGTGATCGGATATGCTGGTGTTCATGTTTACTGATTAAAAGATGGCTTTTCGACATTTTGTGAAGAGCTCAAGAAAAGGAGAAGATAAAGAGATGGGAAAAGAGATAAAAATCGCAATTGTTGGTGTGGGGAATTGTGCTAGTTCTCTGCTGCAGGGAATTGAGTATTATAAACATAATGGAGAGAGCAATCCCTCCGGGTTAATGCATTACGAGTTTGGAGATTATCTGCCGGGAGACATCAAAGCTGTAGCCGCCTTTGACATAGATAAAAGGAAAGTGGGAAAACAGCTCGAAGAGGCCGTATTTGCTCCTCCTAATTGTACTATGACCATACGGAAGGACCTTCCTAAATGCGGGGTGACTGTGCAGATGGGCAAATTGCTTGATGGCGTTGCCAGACATATGGGAGACTATCCCCCAGAGACAACATTTGTTCCTCTGGAAAAGGATAATTGTGATGTTGAGAAAGTTCTCAGAGAGAGCGGCGCTGAGATTCTACTGAATTATCTGCCGGTAGGTTCGGAAGAGGCCACTAAGTTTTATGCTGAGTGTTGTTTGAATACCGGCGTAAGCTTTATAAATTGTATACCGGTGTTTATTGTCTCTGAGCAGCAGTGGAGCGATAAGTTTAAAGAGAAGGGGATACCTATAATCGGAGACGATATAAAAGCCCAGTTGGGCGCTACCGTTCTTCATCGCACCCTCACGAGACTTTTCGAGGACAGGGGTGTGAAACTTCACAGGACCTATCAGCTGAATACAGGCGGAAATACAGACTTCCTTAACATGATCAATCGTGACCGGCTGAAGTTCAAGAAGATATCTAAGACGGAGGCAGTTCAATCTCAACTGAGAATTCCGCTGGACCCGGAAAACATCCACATCGGTCCCTCAGACTATGTCCCCTGGCAGAAAGATAATAAAGTTTGTTTCATCAGGATGGAAGGTGTCGGTTTTGCCGGAGTTTCCCTCGATTTAGAAATCAGACTGTCTGTGGAGGATTCTCCGAATAGTGCTGGAATGGCCATTGACGCCATACGATATTGCAAGATAGCCAGGGATAGAAGAGAAGGAGGTGCGCTTTTGCCAATGTCTGCTTATGCGATGAAACATCCGCCTCAGCAGATGGTCGATACTGAGGCCAGAGCATTAATTGAGAAGTACATAAAATGAAATGCGCTATTCTGGCTGCTGGAGAGGGACTTAGGCTCAGAGATATATCTTCAGGAAAGCCCAAAGGTCTGGTCCCCCTGCTCGGCTTCACTTTGATTGAGAGAGTGATACTCTCTTTTCGGGAGAGTGGAATAAGAGATTTTCTAATTGTAACTGGATACCGAGCTGAAGATTTAGTTAATTTCTTGGGTAAGGGCGGAAAATATGGAGTAAGGCTTGAATTTCATTATAACGAT
>CBDUZM010000652.1:0-1557 GCA_965371685.1 uncultured Spirochaetaceae bacterium
AACCTGATCCCAGATATAAGAAAAAAGAAGAGATAATCCTTGGAGGCGATGTGGCCGATCCTGCTCATCCGCCGTCCGGATGTTATTTTCATCCGCGCTGCAGATACGCTAAAGAGATCTGCAGAGACAAAGCGCCCCCTCTTATAAATATTAGTGGTAACAATGAACAGCCCCATTATACAGCGTGCCATTTTGCAGATCGTCTTAAGCTTACGGGGATAAAGGAGGTGGCTAAAATGGACTAAATATTTTTTTCTTACAGGGCATTTATCATAAAATCCTCGTTGAGGATCAGATAAATGCTATAGAATTTCGAGGAGGATTTTATGAAAACGAAAATTTTTACTTTGTTCTTATTCCTTGTCTTAGGAATAGGAGTTGCGTTCTGTAGCGGGGGAAATGATAAACCGCCTGCACCCCCTTCAGATGTTACCGGAGAGAATGAGTCTCCAGAGCTCGTGAGAAAGGTTGCAGTCGGGCAGCTTCCTGCATTAAAAGACAGGCTGCCGGAAGAGCCGCTGGTGCTGAAGCCAGTAGAGGAAATCGGCCAGTATGGAGGCACCTGGCGAAGATCGGAGTATGGCAATTTCTGGGCAAACCAGGCTAAATTGCACCAGGAGAACCTGGTTTGTTGGGCTGCTGACTACCAGGACGTTGCGCCGAACATAGCCAAAGCATGGGAATGGAGCAGCGACGGCAAGAGTATAACCTTTTACCTGCGAAAGGGGATGAAATGGAGCGACGGAGAACCGTTTACTACCGATGATGTTCTCTTCTGGTATGAAGACATTATGCTCAATAAGGAGCTTACCCCCGCTATGGATTCAACCTATAAGGCGGGCGGCGAGCCGGCGACAATGGAAGTGATGGATGATTACACCTTCAAAATGAGTTTCGTTCAACCCTACGGCATGTTCCTCGAGAATCTCATATCTCCCTGGAAAGTCCAATACGCCCCTAAGCACTACCTCAAGCAGTTTCACGCCAAATACGCTTCTGAGGATGAGCTGAAGAAATTAATGGAAAAAGAGAGCTTTGATACATGGGTGGATCTATTCAGGAGTAAAAATGAACAATACCGCAATCCCGGATGTCCGCAGATAGATGCCTGGATACCTCATAACACGGGTGATCAAGCGGTACAGATTTTTATTCGAAATCCGTATTACTGGAAGGTTGATACTGAAGGAAACCAATTACCCTACATCGATAAAATTGAGGTACTCCGCACTACGAACAGAGAAGCTACAATACTTAAAGCTATGGCCGGTGAAATTGATTATCAGGCAGCAGGTATCGCGCAGAACATAGAGGATTACTCTATGCTGATGCAGTACAAGGAAAAAGGTGATTACCAATTGGTTCCGCTGATTCCCGTGGGATCAAATCACGGTGTCATCAAGTTCAACTTCTGGCATGAAGATCCGGTGATTCGTGAGCTCTTAAATGACAAAAACTTTCGCATTGCAATCTCAATAGCCATAGATCGAGATGAAGTAAACCAGCTTTACTATAAGGGTCTGGGCACACCAGCTCAGCCTTTTCCGGATAAGGGAA
>CBDUZM010000653.1:0-1545 GCA_965371685.1 uncultured Spirochaetaceae bacterium
AAATTTACTGCAACTGGAGACAGCTTCATAACGCGATGCCTGCCTCACAATCCAGATGATCGCTCATTTTCACAGATAAAGGGAATCATTAGCGGAGCCGATGCAAGGTTTACCAACCTTGAAACCACCATTCAAAGCGACGAATGCTATCCGTCGGCGATCAGCGGCGGAACGTGGGCCAGGTCGTCCCCCGATGTATTGAATGCTTTAAAAACCTATGGATTCAATTTAATGGCCTGGGCAAATAATCATACACTCGATTATTCTCACGGCGGCTTGCTTTCTACGAAGAAATATCTGGATAAATTCGGGTTTATTCATGCCGGGGCAGGAAAGAATCTTGCACAGGCAAGCGCGCCAGGTTATCTTGAATGCCCTTCCGCAAGGTTCGCATTAATAGCGGCAACCTCTACTTTAGATAAGTCCTGGTGTGCCGGGGAGCAGCGCAGGGATTGCAGGGGCCGGCCGGGCGTTAATCCGCTTCGATACGATACGAAGTACCTCATCGATCCGGAAAAAATGTGCCAATTGGAGGAGATAGCAAGAATAACAGGCATAAATGATGAAAATAATTTAAAAATAATGGAAGGATTCATGGCTGCCCCGGAAGAAGATCTCTTTATGTTCGGGGACAGCTATTTTAAGGAAGTTAAAAATGGTGAAGAGGAAGGAAAAACAACGAATCCGAACGAGAAAGACATACAAAGGATTATTGAAAATATCTTCGAGGCGAGACGCAGAGCAGACTATGTTATTATCAGCATTCACTCTCACGAGATGAAGGGGGAATTAAAAGATACTCCCGCTGAATTTCTCACTGCATTTGCGAGAAAGTGCATCGACAGCGGTGCGCATGCCGTCATCGGTCATGGTCCGCATATAGTCAGAGGTATAGAAATATATAAGAGGCGGCCGATATTTTACAGTCTCGGTAATTTCATATTTCAAACCATGACAGTAGCCTCTCTTCCTTCAGACTTTTATGAAAAGTACGAATTGGGGCCTATGGATAACACGGTGGATGCATTGGAGACTATGAGTAAAGGCTATACAAGGGGTTTATATGCGAATCCCCTTGTTTGGGAAGCCTTTATACCGTTCTGGAGTATGGAAGACGGCGAGCTTGTGGATCTTAAACTTTATCCGATAGAGCTGGGCTTTGGCCAGCCTGTATATAGGAGGGGGTGGCCGGTTCTTTCAAGTAAAACCGATGTATTTGAAAGATTGAAAGAGTTAAGCAAGCCTTACGGAACTTCTATGGAGATAGGTGAATCGATTTGCCGGGTGAAAATAAAATAAAAGGATCAAGGGATAACATTATTAAAAGGATACTTTTCCTGGCAACCGGCGGAACATTGGCATCCAGGCAGAGTGGAGAAGGGCTTCGTCCTTCCATTGACGCCGAAGATATAGTCAGGATGATACCGACTCTTAGAGAAATATGCGAAATCGATACCCGGTCGATAATGAACGAAGACAGCGGGAACATGCAGCCGGAAAACTGGATTGGGATAGCCGAAATTGTTTTTAACGGTTTAGATAAGT
>CBDUZM010000654.1:0-1540 GCA_965371685.1 uncultured Spirochaetaceae bacterium
CAAAGAGATGGTCAAGTATATTCCTTAATATTTTCGATCCGGATGTTTTTCTCGACGAGCAGGCAAGCTCTGTGAGCAGAGCCCCATGTATCAGTCGCTTATTTAAGAAACGGAAAATTCCCTTTTCTGCTAAGCCAAGACACCCACAGATTTAACCCGAACGTGGTGCAGAAACTGGCTCAAGAGATGGCGAAGCTGTAGTGTTCATTGATTTTTGTCTGCCGGGTTGAACTGGAACCGATGTTTTACGGATGAAGCGCTGTGGCGGTCTTAATTCTGTCCGGACCTGTTATTGCCCGAACAGTGGCCAAACCGTCGGATTCGATTAAAAGATTCCACCCGGATTGTGAAAGCAGCAACCACAATAAACCCATTGTAATAAGTAAGGAGAAAGCTTTTATTACGTGTAGAGAATCATGATCTACCACCGTCCATCCAGGAAAAGACGCCGGCGCCGTCTCCCTGAAGTGCTGAGCATCGAAGAACAAGAGGCTCTTCTTGACGTTCCCAACCTCAAAGCGCCCACAGGTCTGCGAAACATGTGTATGATGCTGCTCATGCTCGATGCAGGCTTGCGTGTCAGTGAAATCGTCGGGAAGGAAAACGTCGATGGCCTGGAAGGGGGAATACGCGAAAGACATATAGACTGGAAGACCGGCCGGGTCCGAATTGAAGATGGAAAAGGGCACATGGATCGCTACGTCTGGCTGAACGATGCCGCATTGAAGCAGCTCCGCCGATGGTATGAGCTACATCCGCCTAATCACGCCGATCTTCTTTTCACCACTCTAAAAGGCGGTAAGCTTTCCAATCGATATATTCGTGAACTTGTAAAACGCTGCGGACGTAAGGCCGATCTCGATAGGGACATCCACCCTCACCTTCTCCGCCATTCATTTGCCACTGACATTTATCGGAAAACGCTGAACATTCGTCTCGTGCAGAAAGCACTCGGCCATGCCGATCTGTCGACGACGATGATCTATACTCAGATCGTGGATAAGGAGCTCGAGCATGAGATGAGGAACCTGAGGAAAGAGGATGAAGAGCTTCCGGATATAGGCTAATATCATGTCAATCTTATAGGTATAATGTGCACAATCCTAAGAGGTCCTGAATTGCGGCTTGACAAATACTATAAATATGGATAAACTCCTAAGCAGATAGTTATATTTGAAGAGGTATTTATCCAGTATTATTCTATGGGCAAATCTAATCGAGAGTGGAGAATCGAACAGGCAAGGTCCATATTTCTCAAACGCAGCAAGCTTCAACGTACCAAAGACATCCTGGCGGCGGGTATTCACCCTAGAACGCTTTACGATATGCGTGACACAGGGATCTTGGAGCAAGTCAGTCGCGGTGTGTATCGCCTGGCTGACCAACCAGCCATGGGAAATCCCGATCTAATGACCGTTGCCGTGCGAGCTCCTGAAGGGGTCATCTGCCTGATTTCAGCCCTTTCTTTTCATGAAATGACGTCGCAGGTGCCGCTTGAAGTATACCTTTCGCTATCTCGAGGTAAATGGGCGCCCAAGCT
>CBDUZM010000655.1:0-1513 GCA_965371685.1 uncultured Spirochaetaceae bacterium
TAGGCTATTCGTATAGTAATATTGCCTATTACATATCGGATATTGTATGCACTACTTAAAACCTCTTTTTCCGTAACCGGGTTTATCAGGGTGAGTATTACCGAGATGGAATTGAGGGTTTCCAGCTTTCGGGTAAAGCTCCGTTCACGGATCCAGACTTCCAGAGCCAAATAGCCGCCGTCCGGTTTGTCGGACTCTTTACCGGGCAGTATTTCCATGCCGTATTGCCGGCCCGCGATCTGCAGCATGCCGGGAAGCTGTGTCTCCAGGGGAATGTATGCTGAAGCGGATTCTACGCTTATGGACCGGATGATCCATGTCCTGGAAAACGAACCGTCGTCACGCAGGAACACGTCTATCTTTCGCCTTGGCAGAGCGGAACAGGATACAATCAAGGCAATCAGGCAGGCAGCCAGTATAAGCCGAATGCGAACTTTCATAGGGTTATCTCCGTTCACCGTTAATGGTATCTATAAGACGAAGAACAGGCTTCACCAGCAGGCTTTCTTCCGGGAGGAGATGAAGGCAGATGTTCAGTTCTTCAAGAGCTTTTTCCTCCATTTGGAACTGATAGTAGATTCTGCCCAAATCGAGATGGATTTTGGACATTTCCTCACCGAACAGCGCCGCTTTCCGGAGGAAATCAATGGCGTTTTTCAAGTCGTCCCTGGTCAAATATATTTGTGCCATTAGGTAGAGCAAACCGGGGTCGTTGGAATCGTAGGAGAGCAGCCGCTTGAGGCGTTCTTCCGCTTCTTCCAAACGACCCTCTTGAATATCAATCCGAACGAGCCACGTCTCCGCCTCCCGATAGGCGGGGTGTGTTTTTATAAGCTCTCTGAATATCTTCCCTGCTTCCTCCCCTTTTTCCTGGAAAAACAGGGTTTTCCCTAATAAAAAATCCGCCTGAAAGAGCCGCGGATCTTTTTTTGACGCATCCCGGAGGAGAGTTTCAGCAGGACGGAGCTCTCCCTTCGCATAATGGCTTTTTCCTTTTAAATAATCCGAAAGAGCCTCTTCCTTTTTTACGGGATTCCTGCAGGACGTGAGAGAGGCAAGGATAATTAAAAAGATCGAAGAAGATAACACTACACCGCGAGCTCTTTTCAGTGGATTGACTGCCATACGATACCGGTGCAAATGAAATTGGGGACATGTGTAATCTATAAACATTTTTTAAAGTAATTTGAAAATATTGTATGCAAGCATATCATAGAATATTCTGTATAACAACGAAATTTTTAAAGTTAATCGGGAATCCGCCATTGTGGGTATGCACCAGGGCATGCGGGCTTGCGGAAGACTTGACAATAACTGAATTTTTATTATCTTCTAGTGGTACTTTGCTCCGAATACGGAGCCGGGGCCCGTAGCTCAGTTGGTTAGAGCGGCTGACTCATAATCAGTAGGTCCAAGGTTCAAGTCCTTGTGGGCCCAAATTGATTTCATTGACTATCGACGAGCCTTTAAGGATACCCGTAAGATTATAGGCGTGATCCTCAGCGTTGAAGGA
>CBDUZM010000656.1:0-1504 GCA_965371685.1 uncultured Spirochaetaceae bacterium
GCGTTAACATATGAATCGCATCTGGTGAAACCCGAAATCGTTATGGTTGCCGATCTTGGCGGCGGTACGACTGATTTCACCATTATGAAATTGCGTCCGCCTGAGTCATCAAACTCCGATCGAAAAAGTGACGTTCTTGCAACAGACGGTGTGCATGTAGGCGGTAATGGCTTCGACTCCGGCATCATGTGGGACAAGCTGGTGACATACTTCGGTTATGGAAGCTCATACGAGTCGTGGGGCAAACAGCTAAAAGTGCCGATCCACATCTTTCGAACCCTTTGCCGGTGGGAGCAGACAGCTTTTCTGAAAACAAGTCAGTATCGAGAGGATCTACGCTACTTCCTGTCCGGCGCCAGAGATAGAGATGCTATACAAAATCTCATTACCCTTATTGACAAGAACCTGGGATATTCTCTTTTCAAGAGTATAGAGAAAGCGAAAATGACCCTGACCGAATGGGATGTCACCGCCGTCGATTTCGATGAAGGGGGAATTTCCATTCACGAGAGGATCACAGAGCCGGAATTGAGTCGTATCATTTTACATGATCTAAGACGAGTATCGCAGACTATAGACAGTCTCCTTGAAAAGGCCCGGCTCGGAGAAAAGGATATCTCAACAGTTTTTCTTACAGGAGGGAGCTCACTGGTGCGTCGAATACAGAAACTTTTCGAGGTTCGATTCGGCGAGGAGAAAGTGAGAAGTGGAATGGATACCTTTACCAGCGTTGCAGGAGGACTGGCTCTACAGAAAAATGCACTATACGTTAGGAGCAAAGGATGAAAACACTTCCATTCACCCGTGCAAAGCTTGAAAAGATTGTCAGCCGGTTTCCAACACCTTTTCATATATACGACGAGAAAGCAATCCGTGAGAATGCCCGTCACCTTCTGAAATTGTTTTCCTGGAACAAGGGATTCAAGGAATATTTCGCGGTGAAAGCGACCCCCAATCCATTCATTCTTAAGATACTCAAGGAGGAAGGATTCGGAGCGGATTGCAGCTCCTTACCTGAGCTCATATTAGCCGAAAAGGTCGGAATAGCAGGAGAAGAGATCATGTTCTCATCCAACGACACACCGGCAAATGAGTTCATCAAGGCGAGTGAGTTGAATGCAACCGTAAACCTTGATGATATAAGCCATATTCCCTTCCTCGAGAAACATTGCGGTATCCCTGAGCTTATCTCGATCAGATACAACCCGGGGAAGCTTCGGAGCGGCAGTTTCATAATGGGCAGTCCTGAAAAAGCGAAATATGGATTCTTACGGGACCAGGTCTTTGAAGGTCTGGCAATACTTCGAACGAAAGGTGTAAAGCGATTCGGCTTGCACACCTTCATAGCTTCAAATGAGTTAAATCCCCAGTACTTTGTTGATACAGCGGAGATGATGTTTAATCTGGCACTGGAGGTTAAAGACCGGGTAGGGATAAAAATTGAATTTGTCAACATAAGCGGCGGAATTGGGATACCCTACAAACCTGATGAAAAATCCGTTGA
>CBDUZM010000657.1:0-1504 GCA_965371685.1 uncultured Spirochaetaceae bacterium
AAAAAGACATTGTAGTCCGAAAGAACCTTCCCGAGCTCCTGAGCGTGGAGCTGCCTAAACTCCGGGAAACGGCCACTATTACTATAGGGTCAGGGATAAGCGACGCCTATCAGCCGCCCGAGATCGAAGAAGAGCTCATGAGAAGGGCGGCGGAGATTTTCGCAGCTTCCGACTTCCCCGTATCCATCCTGACCAAGTCGGCAATGGCGCTCCGGGACCTCGACTACTGGAAGATGGTAAATGAAAGGGGCGGCTTTAATCTCTATGTGTCTTTTACCTTTATAGACGATTCATTGAGACGCATTTTCGAACCTCTCGCCAGTTCTGTCGATGAACGCCTCGAGCTTTTAAAAGGATACAAAGAGGCAGGCTGCCGCATAGGCGTAATGGCCATGCCCCTTCTTCCCTTTATCAGCGATACGGAAGAAAATATGAAGGCTCTCTTCGAAAAGTTGAAGGCTATTAAGGTGGATTTTATCATGCCCTTCGGTTTGACTCTCCGACCGGGCAGGCAAAAAGATTTCTTTATGAATATCCTCAATAAGCACTTTCCGGATCTAAAACATGAGTATGAGAGGTTGTACGGCAAAAACCTTGTTTCGGGAAGCCCCATCTACTCTTACAGGAAATCCCTCCGGGAGAAGGTGAATCGTCTGGTTTCTGAATTCGAATTTTCTGAAGAGATCCCCCACGAGCTTTACCGTGGAAGGATTCCCCTTTATGACGAGGTCTATGTGCTGCTATGCCACATGGCGACGCTTTACGAACGTAAGGGTATTGATACCCGTAGGCTGAAGAAAAGCACGGACCGATACAGGGAATGGCTCCTGGAAAAAAAGAAGGAGTTCAACCGCAGGAGAACGATAACGCAGGCTCAGCTCGAGGAAGAGTTTCAGGATCTTCTCCGTTCTGGGGAGATGGCGGATATACTCGGAAACAAAAAACTGAGTGGATTTATGAGTGAGGTGGTCCTCGAAAGGAAATTGTTCGATTACAGAAAACTGGAACTTGTAGAATTCGAAAGTCACTCTTAGCTCGAAGATCTGTTTGAGCCTTGAAAACTTCATCGCAAGGTTCTATACTTTTATCAGGGCTCTATAAAAGGAGGCTGCAATGAAAAAAATACTGCTTGTATTCACCGTCTTACTCGTTTTGCTGCTCGTTTCGTGCGAATGGCTGTTTCGTCCAACCGAAATTTATACGGGTGCTGGGTTTAGCATTCTGGATAATAGTTTCAATTCCTCCAATGCGTTCGTCGGGGATGAGGGAAAAGTGGTCGAAGTAGTCAGTGTCGTCATAAACGGTTTTACACATAACAATGCAGATGATGTGAAGATCAGCCTGCGGGCGCCGGACGGCACAACCGTTACATTGGTGGATAGCATCGGAACGAATGCTGATGCCTATGTCGCGATTTCTCCTTACACCTTTGTGGACGACAACGATAGCTCCGGACTTTCACATATCGTCATTTATAATAACGATGTGGTGCCGGAGAAATACC
>CBDUZM010000658.1:0-1502 GCA_965371685.1 uncultured Spirochaetaceae bacterium
ACCCGGTCCAAGCTCCAAACCTGCCTTTGATTTCCCTGTTGTTTCAACCGTGACATAGTCTCTCCGCTCCCGGTGGCTGTCCTGAAGACGGCAGGCGAGCTGGAAATTGATACGGTCTAAAATTATTCGTGTTCCTCTCTTCAGGGAATCGGCTGCAGGTTTGAAAGTAACGATCCAGGCGCCTGCCGTTCCCGATTGGAGTGTTATGCTCTTATTGTTTCCTCTGATGAGCTCGCCGTTCGATTTTAGGAAATTGATATCACAGACGAGCAGCTTTTGATTATTTAACATAGCGGGTATGCTGCTTATATAATGTATCAACTTTTTTCAAAAAAGTATATAAATAAGGGCTGCTTGAAAGGAGAGAAAGAGATGGATACCAGGCCGAATATAATTTTTGTGCTCACCGATCAGATGAGAGGCGACTCTCTTGGTGTGTTGAAACATCCTGTTGTCGAGACGCCGAATCTCGATGAGCTTGGCCGCAGGGGAGTGGTATTTACATCGGCTTACAGTTCCTGCCCCTCGTGTATAGCCTCCCGGGCCGGTATTTTTACCGGTTTGACTCCTTCTTCGCATGGCCGGCTTGGATACCGGGACCAGGTTCCCTGGCGATATGAAAACATGCTGCCCCAGCTGCTGGGCGATGTGGGATATCAGACGCACTGTGTCGGTAAAACACATTTCTATCCTCAACGCGCTCACCGGGGATTTCAATCTCTCGATTCTTACGAAGGATGGCAGAATTTCGACGGCGCTTATGTAAACGATTATCTGGAATGGCTCAAAGAGAAAACCGATCCCTGTCTCGAGGAGCTGGATCACGGTCTGAGCTCGAATTCCTGGGTGGCGAGACCAAGTCATCTGCCCGAGGAGCTTCACGTCAACACCTGGACGGCTTCAATGGCTATCAGTTTCCTTCGCCGCCGTGATAAAACAAGGCCCTTTTTTCTGAATGTATCGTTTCATCGTCCGCATCCTCCCCTGGATCCGCCCCGGGTTATTTTCGATCTGTACAGGGATCGGGAAATTCCCCCGGTTCCCGTCGGGGACTGGGCGAAGATACATGATGTTCCCATAGACGGGGTGAATGCATGGCATGGACACCTGCAGGATCATCTCATTAAACGGGCCAGGCGAGCCTACTATGCACAGATTAACCATATTGATCTGCAGATCGGGCGTATCCTCCGAGTCCTGAAACGGGATATCAAACCGGGACCTACCTATATAATATTCACCTCAGATCACGGGGAGATGCTCGGCGACCATCACCTCTTCAGGAAGACGTATGCATATGAAGGATCTGCCAAAATACCTCTCATTCTATGTCCGCCCGATGGAAAGGGCGGTGGATTCTGCGGTGCTCCTGTAGTTTGTGAAGATATATATCCCACTCTTTTGGAAATTGCGGGAGCGGCAATCCCCTCTCAAGCAGAAGGTTTCAGCCTCGTTCCATATCTGACGGGCAATGAGATTAAGCCGCTTCGGAAATATGTCCA